>JBEKTG010000370.1:0-3872 GCA_049516275.1 Candidatus Acidiferrales bacterium | reverse complement strand
AATCGTCACGGATATCTGACAGGTTCTGAGGGACCTCGAAATCACACAAAATGGATGTCGAACGGATCATAGATAACGTTGTAGCGCGCTTTATCGGCACCAAGCACGAGCGCGACGTCAAGCGCATCCAGCCGATTGTGGCGGAGATCAACGCCCTCGAGCCGGAGATGAAGCAGCTCTCCGATGCGCAGCTCGGCGAGCGCACGCTGGCGCTCAAGGCCGAAGTGCAGGGCCGCCTCGAAGGACTCGAACGCGACGACCCGGATTACAAACGGAAGCTTCGCGACGCGGTCGATCCGGCGCTGGTGCCGGCGTTTGCCTTGGTTCGCGAGGCGGGGCGCCGCACCCTTAATATGCGGCACTTCGACGTGCAGCTCATCGGCGGCATCGTCCTTCACCACGGGAAAATCGCCGAGATGAAGACGGGCGAAGGAAAAACACTCGTCGCCACGCTCCCCGCCTATCTCAATGCGCTTACGGGCAAAGGCGTTCACATCGTCACCGTGAACGACTACCTCGCCCGCCGCGACGCCGAATGGATGAGCCCGATTTACAAGACCCTTGGGATGACCGTCGGCGTGATCGTCCACGATCTGGACGATGCCCAGCGCCGCGCCGCCTACGGCGCCGATATCACCTTCGGCACGAACAACGAATTCGGCTTCGATTATCTGCGCGACAACATGAAGTACGATTTGAAGGATTGCGTCCAGCGCGGCCACCATTTCGGCGTGGTCGACGAAGTCGACTCGATCCTGATCGACGAGGCCCGCACCCCTCTCATCATTTCCGGCCCGGCCGAAGAGTCCACCGACAAGTACTACCGCGTCGATAAGATCATCCCCAAGCTGATCCCGGAGATGGATTTCACCCTCGACGAAAAAATGCGCACGGCGACGCTCACCGAAGAGGGCGTTTCCAAATGCGAGCGCTTGCTCAATTTGGGCAACCTCTACGACCCGGCCAACATGGACATGATTCATCATGTCTACCAGGGCCTGCGCGCGCACACCCTTTACGAGAAGGACGTCGACTACGTGATCAAAGACGGCGGCGTGGTGATCGTCGACGAGTTCACCGGCCGTCAAATGCCTGGACGCCGCTGGTCCGATGGGCTGCACCAGGCCGTCGAAGCCAAAGAGGGCGTCAAGATCGAGCGCGAAAACCAGACCCTCGCCACGATCACCTTCCAGAATTATTTCCGGATGTACTCCAAGCTTTCCGGCATGACCGGGACGGCCGAAACCGAAGCCCCCGAATTCGACAAGATTTACAAACTCGAAGTAGTGGCCATCCCCACCAACAAGGCGCTGATCCGCAAGGAATACTCGGACGTGGTATACCGCACGGAACCCGAAAAATTCGAGGCCGCAGTCAACGGCATCATCCAGGAAGACGGCACGCGCACCGGCGGCATCCGGCAATATCACGAGAGCGGGCAACCGGTGCTGGTAGGCAGCATCTCCATCGAGAAATCGGAAAAAATCGCGGAGCTCCTGAAGAAGGCGGGCATCCCGCACCAGGTGTTGAACGCGAAGCAGCACGAGCGCGAAGCGAAAGTGATTTCGCAAGCCGGACGCAAGGGCGCGGTAACCGTTTCAACCAACATGGCCGGCCGCGGAACCGACATCCTGCTGGGCGGCAATCCCGAAGCGATGACGCGCGAATACTGCATGAAGAACAAGCTGGCCATGCCGTACGCGCCCGCAAGCGCAGTGATCGGAATTCCTCCCGGCGGAGAAACTCCAGCACAAGCTGATGCGGCGGAGACGGCCACCCAGGCCAGCGCGTCCAGCCAGACGGCCGTAGCCGAACTCAACGGCGGCAATAGTGCCTCCATGGTGCTCTTCCAGCAGGAAGGCAAAATTTTTCAGGTACCGCTCGATCAATGGAAGCCGATTTTCGATCAATTCACCGGGCAATGCCGCGCCGAGCATGACGAAGTTGTCGCCATGGGCGGGTTGCACATTCTCGGCACCGAACGCCACGAGGCCCGCCGCATCGACAATCAGCTGAGAGGCCGCGCCGGCCGCCAGGGCGATCCCGGCTCGTCGCGTTTCTTTCTCTCGCTCGAAGACGACCTGCTGCGCATCTTCGGCGGCGAGCGCGTAAAAGCGCTGATGTTCCGCCTGGGCATGACCGAGGGCGTGCCGATCGAATCCCGCCTCATCAGCAAGCGCATCGAAAACGCGCAGAAGGCCGTCGAAGCCCAGAACTTCGAAGCCCGCAAGCACCTGCTCGAATACGACGACGTGATGAACAAGCAGCGTGAGACAGTCTATTCGCTGCGCCGATCGTTCCTCGAAGGCCGCGACCAGAAGGAATTCGTCCTCGAACGCGCCGAAGCCATCGCCAATTCGCTCGCGGAAACCTATGCCCCGGCCACGCAGCATCCCGACCAGTGGAACGTAACCCAGCTCGGCAACGAGCTCCTGAATCAGTTCGGCTTCGATCTGAAGTCCGCGAACATAGACACCGCGAATCTCAATCACAATCAGCTGGCCGACACGCTCCTCGAAAAAGTAAAGGAGCGCTACAGCGAAAAGGAAACGCTCTTTGGCGAGCAGATGCTCCGCTGGCTCGAACGCCATATCCTTCTCGACATTGTGGATGCGCAGTGGAAAGACCATCTCCTCACCCTCGATCATCTGAAGGAGGGAATCGGCCTACGCGGCTACGGCCAAAAAGATCCCCTGGTGGAGTTCAAGAAGGAAGCCTTCACGCTCTTTGAAGACATGATGGACCGCATCGATACAGAAGCGGTGCGATTCCTGTTCCTCATGCAGCCCGCGCGCCCCGAAGACCAGGCCAAGCAGATCGAGCGCCGCCAGCAACAGCAGCAAAAGGAATTGCAGTTCCAGGCCGGCCCCGCGCAAGCGGAAGCCCCCAAGCCGGTCCGCGCCGCCGCGAAGATCGGCCGGAACGATCCGTGCCCCTGCGGCTCCGGCAAGAAATACAAAAAGTGCCACGGCGTAGAATCCTGAGCTCTCCGTCATTAAGTCCGCACACTGCGTGATTCCCCGGAACTTTTCGTTTTACACAGTGTTTACTTTGGTGATCGCAAAATGTGCTACTCTCCCGTGCTCTGAGGTTTATCTGTTGGGGAAGTTAGCCATTATGAATGCCACAACCGCTGGGATTTGCCGCCGAGCACCTTGTGCCAACCCGATTCCGCCCAGCCTCGCGAGCGAACAAATGTGCCTCGATCATTTCCTCGACGAGGCGTTTCTCCGCACCGATCAGCTCATGGAGCGTTTTCAGGAAGGCAGCGCCATCGATTCGCAGGTCGTGGAAAGACTTCTTGCGGACGCCCTCACCATCGTTACGAATCTCGAGGAAGGGGCGTCCGAGCCGAAGCCGGAGGAGCGCGACCGCATGTTGGAGCTTCTGCTGAGCCTCGCGAATCTTCACGAATACGCCGCTCACCACTCCATCTCCCTCGGTCCGGCTTCCTGACACCTTGCCGTTGTGGCGGAAATGCCTTTTGGCGGCGCTATCTTGAGGAAAATGAAGTACCTCTTCCGCATTCCCAGATAGTTAACAGCAGAAACGCTCCGGTCTCTTGCATTTCGCGACTTCCCGAACCAAGCTCAGTGGGTAGTTCCGCGCCCATGCCCGAGAACAAAATCCTCGACCCCTTCAAGCCCTCGCAGCCTCGGATTCCCGGCGTGTCCGCGCCGGAAGAGAAGGTTCCGGAAAGCACCGAATCAGAGGAAGCTTACGTATCTCCTGGTTTTATCCCTCCGTCGTCCAGCGCACCGACGAACGACAATCCGCCCCCGCTAAAGCTTCTGTGGGTGGGGCTTGCGCTGACAGGCGCGCTGACAACTGCCTTTCTGTTGTTTGGGTTAAAGCAAAAATCCGTACCGGTG
>JBEKTG010000369.1:0-3873 GCA_049516275.1 Candidatus Acidiferrales bacterium | reverse complement strand
TGGCTGGCGCTCCACTGCGCTTCGGCTCGCTTCGCTCGCCTTCGCTCCGTTCCGCGCCAGCCAAAGCCCCTGGAGAAAGAACACCAAAAGAATTCCCCTTCATCTCTTCCTTTTTCTTTCTCACCCTGCTCATTAATTAAGAGTACTACTGCTGTCTCAGAGATGTTGGCACGGAGGGGTTCCTGGCACTCCGCCGGATTCGCCCACGTGCAAACCCGGTAGATGATACTGCGCGTGCCGCTTCAAAGTAAGGTTTTATTCCAGCCAAAAGGTAGGACGTTCCACTCCCATTTTGCGTTGCACAATCCGGGAGACGTGGACGTTCCCCGCTGACGCGGCGCCCACATCCTCGCGATAAGACTGCCCGGCGAGGCTACTTCGCCAGCGGATCGGGACGCACCTGGAAGTGCACCATTTGAGGCGTCTGCCCCTTGCCGCCTTCGGAGTGCCAGATCACCCGGGTTTCCGTGGTGGCCCACAGCCCGCGGCCTTTCCAGCCTGTGTTGGGATCGTCGATCCGCCCGTCGATATCGCGCGTGTAGAAGCCCATCGGATAGGGCACGCGCGCGGTGATCCATTCTTTTGTATCGGGCTTGAAGAAGTGCAACGAATCGGAGCCAGTCCCCAGCACCACTGAGACATCTTTTCCAAGGCCCAGCGTGTTGTAGCGGTCCACCCAATTCAGGTAGAACCAATCCGCCTTCGCTTCGGTGCCTTTGAAACCCGGTCCCGGTACGGGGTAAATCGTCCAGCCTTCGGGACACTGCTGACCAGTAGCGGTCGGGCCATTCAGCACCTTGCACTTTCGTCGATCGAAGCTGGCGAGCTCGCCGCTGCCGGATAGCTCGGTCCACACGAGGCCGGTGCTATCGACATCCACGCCGCGCGGCGTGTAATGCATCTCACCTGGCAGCTTGGGATTGTTGAATGGCGGCTCGTAAACTTCCGTCGTGCAGGTGGAAGGAGGATTGGAACCCGGCGTCGCGCGCACGATTCTGCCCGGCACGGGACCCGGCGCCGTATACCAGACGCTTCCGTCGGCCGGATTGATCGAAATTCCGTAGCCGTCTACCGCGCCGAGCCGGTCGAGCTTCGGATCGGGCGGCTCACTCGGCATCGTAAACGGACCGCTCTTGCCGTCGCCGTTGTAATCAATCACCGGAGCGCACCAGCCCTGAGCCTTCGCCACGTCATGCGTTTGCTCCCACACGCGCGTCTTGAACCACGCAAGGCCGCCGGTGCGCAGCGAGAAGAACAGGGTTTCGTCTTTATCGTCCGCGAAAATCGCGTGGCTCTGGCCGAAGCACAGGTCAATAGACTCAAACTTCAGCGTCTTGGGATCGTAAACCTCCAGGCCCCATCCCGGAGGGCTCTCCCAGGGCATGCGCTTGCCGACGTGCTGGAGCGTGTCCTGGAAACGAAATTCATTTGTGGCGTTCTTGGAGACTTGCGCGGATTCCCACGCCTTCGCATACACGTTTCCCGCGCTGGCCTTGCAGAAATCGGGCGCCTCCGGTGGACGATTCTCGACGCTCACCCACAGGCGGCCTTCGTGATCAATCTGCGTATTCTTGGGATTCATCGGATCGTCCCAGACGATCTCATTGCCCCAGTAGGGAGAGGGCGCGGTCAAAGACTGCGGCGACCACGTGGGCATCGACTTCCGGTCGGATTCCCTGGGCAATGGAATCTTGATCGTGCTGGCGGTATTTTCCTCGGGATCCACTTCGACAAGCGTTCCGCCGGACCAATCGCCGTTATACACGGGACCGTTCTTGTTCACCGTGGGGTTGTAGCGGTTCGTGGAAACCTCGGAATGCAGGAACGATTTCGGGCCGGCAATGTCCCACAGTGTGAGCACAACGTTTCTCTCGACGCCCGCCGGGCGCGGCGGAGCGGGCGGCACCTCGCCGTCGGTTACGCGCTGCGTCCAATCGGCGAACATCGCGATGCCGCGGTCATACCCGAACACATTCATTCGGGCGACCATGTTGCCTCCCACCTGACTCGACTGAATGCGCCGCTCCCAGGCTTTCGTGGCATCGGGAAATGTGCCGAGATTGCGCGGCATCTCGCGCGTGATTTTGCTGCCGAGTTGGTGGCACGTCTGGCAGCCGGTCTTCACCGAGTCGATCCAATCACCCTGCGTGGGAACCGGCTTCCCGCCGCCATCGGGAGCGGCCATCGGGAAAGCGCTCTTGGGCGGAATCTTCAGCATGGAAAGCCAGTAATTGGGCGGATAAATCTGGGCGGCCGCGACGGCGTTCGGAGCGATCACCGCTTTCAACGAGAGCGTGCTGCCTGGCGCGGAATTCACGGGAGCGGAATCCACCAGTCCGTACCCTCGCACCCAAACCTTGTAGCTCGCCTTGGGAAGGTCGGGAATGAGGAAGCGACCTTGATCGTCGGTGACCACAATTTTGCGCAGCGTGGTCTGGAAATCGTGCGTTTCGGCGATCACCCACACACCCGCTTCCGCACCTTTGGAGCTGGCGACTACGCCTCCGATATTGTTCCCGCCTGCATCCACGGCACTCGCCGCGGGCTGCGCGACTGCACCGGCTCGCGGAGCGGCTTCAATCCGCGCGATGGCAGCAAAAAAAGCGGCACCGAGGAGAAGACAGACCGCCGTAATCGCAAGAAAAGAAGACTTAGAGTTCGAATTGTGTTTGTTCATCGCACTTCCCTTTTAACCGAGCAGCCAAACCATCTCTGCATATTGTTTAGTCCGCACAGGAGAGTATGAGCACGGCGGCCGAAATTCAAGCTTTTTGCGATTGTATTTCCCGCGGACGGCAACGAGGGAAACGAATTTCTCCGGAAGCGCGTACCACAGCGCTCCCGGAGAAAGGCTGATTACCTGGCGAGCGGATCGGGACGCAGTTGGAAGTGCACCATCTGCGGCACCTGGCCTTTGCCGCCTTCGGCGTGCCAGATCACGCGCGTCTCGGTGGACGCCCAGAGTCCCCGGCCCTTCCATCCCGTGTTCGGATTGTCGATGCGCCCGTCGATATCACGCGTGTAAAAACCCATCGGATAGGGCACGCGCACCGTGAGCCATTGTTTCGTTTCGGGTTTGAAGATCAACAACGAATCCGATCCTGTCCCAAGCACGACCTGCACGTCTTTTCCGAATCCGAGGGTATCGTAGCGATCCACCCAGTTCAGGTAGTGCCAGTCGGCCCGCGCATCGGTGCCCTTGAAGCTTGGCCCGGGCACCGGGTAGATTGTCCAGCCCTCGGGACAATGCTGCCCTGTGGCCGTCGGTCCCCTGAGCACCTTGCACTTGCTGCGATCGAAGCTGGCGAGATCGCCGCTGCCGGCCAGCGCCGTCCACACCAGGCCTTTGCTGTCGACATCGACGCCACGCGGCGTGTAGTGCAACTCATTCCCCATCTTGGGATTGTTGTACGGCGGCTCATATTCCTCGCTGAGGCACGTCTCGGGCGGATGGGAGCCCGGAATCGCGCGGACGATCTTCCCGGGCATGGGGCCGGTGGAGGCATACCACACGCTGCCGTCCGCCGGGCTTACCGCGACTCCGTAGCCGATCTGCATCGGCGTGGCGAGGCGGTCAAGCTTCGGATCGGGCGGCTCATTCGGCATTGTGAATGCGCCGCTCTTGCCGTCGCCGTTGTAATCGATGATCGGCGCGCACCAGCCCTGGGCTTTTGCGTCGTCATGCGTTTCGTCCCACAGGCGCGTATTGAACCAGCCCAGTCCGCCGAGACGCAGCGAAAAGTAAAGCGTCTCGTCCTTGTCATCGGAAAATATCGCGTGGCCTTGCCCGAAGCACAGAGTCACAGGATCGAACTTCAGCGTCTTGGGGTCGTAAACCTGCAAACCCCATCCCGGTGGACTTTCCCAGGGCAT
>JBEKTG010000368.1:0-3874 GCA_049516275.1 Candidatus Acidiferrales bacterium | reverse complement strand
CAACCAGAATCCCCAAGGGCACTCCTATCGCGATCGCCAGCAGCATGGCGAGGGCCACCAGCCACACATGTTCGAGCGTCGCCTGGAAAATTTCCCCGCCATGTTGAGAAAGAAACGCCGCTAATTTCATTTCTGCTCTCCGGCTTCCTGGATCATTTTAAGTTGCGCCACGTAGGCGGCCGCGATGGGTTCGGTGGCATGGAGGAATTCGTCCCGCGAATAAATTCCCCGCAGCTCTCCCGCTTCCATCAGGCCGATTCGCGTGCCCAGCAGCAGGGCTTCCGTGATGTCGTGCGTGACGATGACCACGGTCTTTTTCAAGCGTTTCTGCAAATCGTGGAGCTGGCCCCGCACCTCTCCGCGAGTCAGCGGATCGAGCGCGCCCAGGGGCTCGTCCATCAACAAAATGGGGGGATCGGCCGCAAGCGCCCGGGCCACACCGACACGCTGCCTCTGACCGCCGGAGAGTTCATGCGGATAGCGCGAGCGAAATTCGGAGGCGTCCAGCCCGACGAGCGCAAATAATTCCTTCAGCCGCGGTTCGATGCGATCTTCAGGCCACTTTTCGAGGCGCGGCACCAGCGAAACGTTCTGCTCCACGTTGTAATGCGGAAACAACCCGGCTTCCTGAATCACGTAGCCGATCCTGCGCCGCAATGCGATCGGATCCCAGTCGACCGTCGAACGCCCCTCGACGCAGACCTGCCCGCTGCTCGGCTCGAGCAAGCGATTGATCAATTTCAGCGCGGTGGTTTTTCCGGCGCCACTGCGCCCGAGCAAAACCAGAGTCTCGCCGCGAGGCACCGCGAAACTCACTTCCTTCAGCAAAACTTTCCCGTTGGAGAGCTGGTAATGCGCTTTTTGAAATTCGATGATGGGCTGGTTGCGGAGTGGGTGATTTGGCTCGCTGCTCATGCGGCGTGGGCGCGGAGGGAACCGTAGCGTCCCATGCAGGCTAGCAGGCGCTCCGCAAGAGTGTCAAATAAACGGGCCTTCCGCCCCCGCTGATTCACGCGTCGCCAAGGAACTGGCGAATGTCGTGCAGGACGTTCTCCATCATTTCCTCGGTCAATTTGCCGGTGAAGGTGTTCTGCTGGCTCGGGTGGTATGAGACAAACAGTCGCGGAAGATCGACCCCCAGGTCGTAACTCGCGCCGTGCCGCAGCGGAAACGCCGCAAAACCCTTGATCCTGCCGGTTCGCTTCAAAACGCCGAGATACACGCGCATCGCAATGCCGCCCAGCGCGAGAATCGCCTTCGGGCGCAGCAGGCCTAGTTCCGCTTCGAGGTAAGGCCGGCAATTGTCCAGCTCAGATGGCAGCGGCTTGTTTGCGGGCGGTGCGCAGCGCGCCGCCGCGGAAATGTAAGCATTCCTGAGCTTGAGCCCGTCGCTGCGATCCGTGGAGGTTGGCTGGCTCGCAAAGCCCGTGCGATAAAGCGCCTGGTAGAGAAAGTCTCCCGACCGGTCTCCCGTGAACATTCGCCCCGTGCGGTTGGCGCCGTGCGCCGCGGGCGCCAAGCCTATAATGAGGAGCTTCGCTCGAGGATCGCCAAAACCCGGAATGGGCTTGCCCCAGTACTCCCACTCGCTGAAGGCCAGCCGCTTTTCGCGGGCCACTTTCTCGCGATATGCCACCAGCCTCGGGCACTTCCGGCAGCGCACGATCCGCTGATTCAGTCGTTCGATCTCGTCCAACAGATCCTCCGCTTGCTAGTATTATGAAACCTCCCGCGGTTGCGCTTCCTCTATATAATTGGAAGCGGGCCGCGGTGGACAGTCTGGCCCTCCACGCCATGAATAACACTCCCGAAAAGATTGCCGTTCTTGGAGCAGATCCCGCAACCCGCGAGAAGCTTCTTTCCGCGCTTCGCTCCGCGGGATACGAGGCTTCCGTTTTTGCCGGCGCCGAAGAACTCCTCACAGCCGTTCACCAATCCGGCGCGGACGTAATCCTGATCGACGCAGCCACGCTCGATCACGATGCTCACTCGATTCTCGCGACGATTCGCGGCTCCGCCGCTACCGCCGGCGTCCGCGTGATTTTGCTCGCCGCCGCCCGGGCCGCCAGCCAGTCCGAAGAACGCGCGGAGGCACTCGACCTTGGCGCGGACGATGCCATCTCCCAGCCGTGGGATCAAGCCGAACTCCTCGCGCGGATACGCTCGCAGCTGCGGGCACTCCACAGGGAAAAGGACCTCGCCGATAAGCTGCGCGTGGCCGAAGAAGGCCAGCACATGGCGCATACGGCTTTCGAGGCGCTCGCGGTAACCGAGAAAATGACGAACGACGCTTTTTCTCTGGACCGCCGCCTGAAGATCGGCTTTGCCGCCGTGTTTGCGGTGGCAGCCGTCATGGCGGGATTCTATTTCCTCTTCGCCCACAGCGCCCAAAAGGAAACGAAACAGGCCAATAAGATCATCGCCGGTCTTGAGGGCGGCATCCTCCGGCAGGAAAGGCTTATCGCCGAGGCCCGAAGGCTCCGTGCGGAGCAAGGTTCGGAAACCGCAGCCGCCCCCGCCCAGGAGGAATTGCAGAGGCACGCTGCCGATTTGAAATCGAAGATAGCCAATGCCAGTTCCGACGAAATGACCGACCTGGTGAAAGAGCTGGCCGATACGAACGCCCGCCTCAAGCGCGTCGAGCAGGAACGCGGCTCCGCTCAAAGCCTCATTCCCACCGACGTGCAGAGCGTATGTCTCCTGCACGTCTCCGTAGCATTTCGGAATACGCAAGCGGGACAGCGGCTTCGCTACGCCGGACTCAATCCGCAGGGCGAGCCGATCGAGGATAGCACCGGCAACCCAATCGTAACGCTCGATGGACGCGGACCCGAAGTGAAGATGGATGTGTTTGGCACGGGATTCCTGGCCGGGCCGGGCGGCCGAGTGATTACGAACCGGCACGTGGCGGAACCGTGGTGGAAAAGCGACGATCTCTCGTCCCTCACGACCGAGGGCGTGCAGGCGGAAATCTCCTCCATTCACGCATATTTCCCTGGCGATCCGCGAGCGTTCACCGCTGAAATCCAGGACATCTCGAAAGACACCGATCTCGCCACCATGGCCGTAAACCTCCAGGACCTGAAGAGGCCTCTTCTCTCGATCGACTCCGCCAAGGAAGCCGCGCAGCCGGGTCAGCCGATCGTCCTGATGGGCTACGCCACCGGACTGGCCGCCCTTCTCGCGCGTACCGACGAAGATACCGCGCAGCAAATTCTCACCCAGGGAGGCAGCGATATTTCCCAGGTGCTCGATTCGCTCGCGCGCCGCAACCTCATCCGCCCCTTGATCACGCAGGGGCACATCGGCGACGTGCTGTCGGATAAAATTGTGTTCGACGCGCAGACTACTTCCGGGGGGTCCGGCGGCCCGCTCATCAATCAACAAGGAAAGGTCGTGGGAGTCACGTTCGCCGTTTTGAAGGGCTTTGGGGGCTCGAACTTTGGGATTCCCATTCGGTTCTCGCAGCCGCTGCTCACCCGTCAGTGAGCTCGTGAATTGAGCTCGCGAGGGGCGCCTGTAAGCCGGGTGATTGACAAGCTAATTGCGCCGGAATAGTGTGTTCGAGCAGTAGCATCTTCGCCTGGACGGGTTACTCACTGGCAATCATCCAATCTGAGATCGAGTCCGAAATCAAGGCAGCATAGCTGGGAGGGCGCAAGCATGACGAAGAACGTTTGGTGCACGGGGATTTTGGTGGCGGGCGTGGCTGTGTTGTTAGGCATGGGATTGCCGAAGCTGCATGCGGCGAAGCGCGCCGCGGGAGCCGTCAATGTGAGTAGTGACGATATCGGCGGCGTGGTCACCAGCTCGCAGGGGCCGGAGGCCGGAGTGTGGGTTATCGCCGAGACCACCGACCTGCCGACGAAGTACG
>JBEKTG010000367.1:0-3880 GCA_049516275.1 Candidatus Acidiferrales bacterium | reverse complement strand
GGCTTCGACGGTGCTGTTCGGTCCGGGCAGAAAACCTGCGCGCACACGGTGTGCCATGTCGCCCAGCCTCAGGTCGAGACTCGCGGGCTGGACGTGCTCGGGATTGATGGCGGGCCGGGCACTGATGTTTCCGCGCGCGATCAGGTTGGTGATTTCCTGCGAAGGCAGGATTCCCGTGGTGCGGGTTCGCGCCTCTTCGGCGGGCAACTCAGTGCCGTTCTCAAAAGCGATTTGACCTTGGTTGGACGCGGACATCTTCAAGACTCCCCTTTGGGCTGGACGAAAAGTGCGACAGTCGATTCTCTTGACGAGGACTGCTGCGCACCGGCTGGAAGGTGCTTTTACTGTAAGGAGGCAAGAGGAAACGTGTCAAGTGAGGAAGCTTGCGGCAGTGTCTCAGTTGGCGGCCGCGGGGAAGGGGCCGTCGAGCTTCGCTCGACCGGACAGCCGAGGGCGGCTGTCCCCACATCAGCATCCTCCAAAGCGAAACACTGGCAACTTTACTGATGTGCCGCGGGGCTCCCTACCGTATCCGAGGTGAGTGGCGCGATCGCCTGCGCTACCTCTGCATCGATCTTGGGCAGCGGCGATTCCAGAGCAATCTGCAGCACCTGATCCATGGTGTCGACGAAGTGGAGCTTCATGGCATTGCGCAGATTCTCGGGAACTTCGGCGACATCTTTTTCGTTGTCTTTGGGCAGGATCACTTCAAATAATCCGGCGCGATGCGCTGCTAGAAGTTTTTCTTTGAGTCCGCCGATCGGCAACACCTTGCCGCGCAGCGTGATCTCGCCGGTCATGGCCAGGTCGCGCCGCACCGGAATTTTGCTCAGGGCGCTGGAGATGGCCGTGGCAATCGTGATCCCGGCCGACGGCCCGTCCTTGGGAATCGCGCCCTCCGGCACGTGCACATGCAGATCCATGTTGCGATAGAAGTCGCGGTTGAGGCCCAGGCTGCGGGCGCGCGAACGCACGTAAGACATGGCCGCCTGCGCCGATTCCTGCATCACGTCCCCGAGTTTGCCGGTGAGTGTCAGCTTACCTTTGCCGTCAACCACAGTAGCTTCGGTGCTAAGGATGGAGCCGCCCACTTCGGTCCAGGCCAGGCCCGTGACCAGGCCGATTTCGCTCTTTTCATGCGCCAGGGTGTCGCGGAACTTGATGACGCCGAGGAAATCGTTGACGTTCTCGCCGGTGACTGCGACGTTATAGTTTTCTCCTTCCTTCACCACCTTGCGCGCGACCTTGCGGCAAACGTTGCCGATTTCACGCTCCAGGTTGCGCACGCCGGCTTCGCGGGTGTAGGCGCGGATGATTCCGGTGATGGCTTCGTCGGTAAACTTGATGTTCTTTTCCGACAAGCCCGCGGCCAGCATTTGCTTCTTCACCAGGAACTGCTTGGCGATCTCCACTTTTTCCTGCTCGGTGTAGCCGTGCAGGCGGAGCACTTCCATGCGGTCTTGTAAGGCGGGGGGGATGGTGTGCATCACGTTGGCCGTGGCCACGAAAAATACCTGCGACAGGTCGTACTCCACGTCGAGGTAGTGGTCGACGAACATGAAGTTCTGTTCGGGATCGAGCACTTCGAGAAGAGCGGCCGACGGGTCGCCGCGGAAGTCCATCGACATCTTGTCGACTTCGTCGAGCATGAAGACGGGGTTCTTGGTGCCCGCCTTCTTCATCATCTGAATGATCTGGCCGGGCAACGCGCCGATGTAGGTGCGGCGGTGGCCGCGGATTTCGGCCTCATCGCGAACGCCGCCGAGCGACATGCGGACAAACTTGCGGCCGGTAGCCTTGGCAATCGACATGCCCAGCGAGGTTTTGCCGACTCCGGGAGGGCCCACGAAGCACAGAATCGAGCCCTTGGGATTTTTCACCAATTGCCGTACGGCGAGGAATTCGAGAATGCGTTCCTTGATCTTCTCGAGGCCGTAATGATCTTCGTTCAGAACTTTTTCGGCGCGCGAGATGTTTCGAATTTCTTTCGACCGCTTCTTCCAGGGCACGGCCAGCAGCCAGTCGAGGTAGTTGCGCGAAACCGTCGATTCCGCTGACATTGGCGGCATGGCTTCCAGCTTCTTCAGTTCCTGGATGGCCTTGTCTTTTACTTCTTTCGGCATTCCTGCGGCTTCGATCTTCTTTTTCAGTTCGTCGAACTCGCTCTTCTCGCCGCGGCCGAGTTCCTTCTGGATGGCCTTGATTTTTTCGTTGAGGTAATACTCTTTTTGCGCCTTCTCCATCTGCCGCTTCACGCGCGATTGGATGGTGCGGTCGACGTTCAGCTTCTCGATTTCGATATCGAGCACGTCGGCAATGCGGGTCAGGCGCTCGGCGGGGTCGAAAATTTCCAGCAATTCCTGTTTTTCTTCGATGGAGAGCTGCAGGTTGGCGGAAATCACGTCGGTGAGTTTTGCCGGATCTTCCATGCGTACGGCCGAGATCATGGTCTCGTAGTTCAAAGCCTGACATAGCTTCACGTATTGCTCGAAGAGCGCAGTGACCCGCTGCATGCTGGCTTCGATCGCCGGGTTCATCTCGGTGGCATAGCGCGCGACCCGCACCGACGCCTGCATGTAGCCTTCGGTGTCGGTGACTTGCAGAATCTTTCCGCGTTCGATGCCTTCGACCAAGACTTTAATGTTGCCGTCGGGCAGCTTGAGGCTCTGCACGATGTTAACGATCGTGCCCACCTGGAAAATCTCGTTGGCCTTCGGTTCATCCATGGAGGCGTCATGCTGAGTCGCCAGGAAAATCTTCTTGTCCGCCGCCAACGCCTCTTCCAGCGCGCGCACGCTCGACTCGCGGCCCACCACGAACGGCGTCATCATGAACGGAAAGATCACGACGTCCCGAATGGGCATCATCGGCAGCTTCTTGCTTTCGAATTTTTCCTTGGATGTGGTCAAAGAATTTCCCCCGGGGAATTGAAAGGCCAGATCAACGAAACCAGATTAAGCAAACCAGATTAAGCGAACCAGGTCAGGCAAATAAGTCCCAGAAACCAGGCCAGTCGCCACCTGAGCCCTTAGCTTAGATTCTACTCCTGCCGCGTCCCAACCCCTAGTGTAGCGACGTTGCTTCGAACGTCTTGCCACTGCGGGCAGAGACGTAGCAAGCTACGTCTCTACGAACCAGCTAACCTGCTTTTTCCATCACGGTGGCGAACGACGCGCTGCGTTTCTCCACCATTTCGCGCGTGACTTCGAATTCTTTCAGCTTTTTCTGGCTGGGCAAGTTGAACATGAGGTCGAGCATGAGCTCTTCGAGAATCATGCGCAGGCCGCGGGCTCCTACTTTGCGGGCCATGGCCTGGCGCGCGACCGCGCGCAGCGCTTCATCGCTGAACTTCAGGCGCACGTTCTCGAACTCAAACAGGCGCTGGTACTGCTTAATAATGGCGTTCTTGGGCCGGGTGAGGATTTCGATCAGAGCAAACTCGTCCAGATCCTCGAGCATGCCGACCACGGGCAGGCGTCCCACAAATTCCGGGATCAGGCCGAACTTAATCAAGTCCTCGGGCTGGATCTCGCTGAGCAATTCGTAGTTGCGCTTGCGCGAGACTGCCATATCTTCTTTCTCGGCCTCCTCGCCGCCGCGGAACCCCAGCGACTTTTTGCCGACGCGGCGCGCGATAATCTTTTCCAGCCCTACGAACGCCCCACCACAAATGAAGAGAATGTTGGTAGTGTCTACCGGCGTAAATTCCTGGTGCGGGTGCTTCCTTCCGCCCTGCGGCGGAACGTTGGCGATGGTCCCTTCCAGAATCTTCAGGAGCGCCTGCTGGACGCCTTCGCCGGAAACGTCGCGGGTGATGGAAGGATTTTCGTCCTTGCGGCCGATCTTGTCGACTTCGTCAATGTAGATAATGCCGGTCTGC
>JBEKTG010000366.1:0-3886 GCA_049516275.1 Candidatus Acidiferrales bacterium | reverse complement strand
GTTGCAAACGAGCCGAACGACATGCCGGCACGTAGCTATAGCACGCCCCGCATTTCTTCTCGTCTCTTTGTGCGGGAGTCAGGGCAGGGACCGAAGGAAGGACTGTCAGTCAGGCTCGGGAAGATCTTCCCGAGCCTGACTCACCATATTGTCCAGCCTGGCAGCGTAGTCGACCGCCGGCAAAGCCCTAGTCGGCGGCAGTAAGCGTCGGAAGGTCCTTGACGATCTGAGCAATATCCAATCCCAACCCCTTCGCCACGCCAGTTCCGTAAGCGGGATCGGCCTTGTAGAAGTGCTGGATCTGGAGCGTCTGGATCCGCTCGGGAATGCCCTTCATGCTCCCGACGATGTTCCCAATCAGCCGTTCGCGCGCATCCGGAGTCATCAGGCGAAACAGATTCCCGGGCTGCGTGTAGTAGTCGCTGTCGGACCGGTGATCGTGCCGATCGACAGTTCCCGACACGAACTTCGGGCGCTCGCGGTAAGCCGGATCCTGCGTCGGGCCTCCGAAGCTGTTCGGCTCGTAATTCACCGCGCTGCCCTCGTTGCCGTCGAAGCGCATCGCGCCATCCTTGTTATAGGTGTGATACGGGCACTGCGGCTTGTTCACCGGCAGGCTGTCGTAGTTGACGCCCAGCCGGTAGCGGTGCGCGTCGGGATAGGAAATCAGCCGCGCCTGCAGCATTTTGTCCGGCGAAAATCCCATGCCCGGCACCACGTTGCGCGGTTCGAAAGCCGCCTGTTCGACGTCGGCAAAGTAGTTCTCGGGGTTCCGGTCGAGCACCAGTTCACCCACTTCATGCAGCGGGTAATCACTGTGCGGCCAAACCTTCGTCAGGTCGAACGGGTTGATGTGGTACGTCTCGGCGTCCTTTTCCGGCATGATCTGCACGGCCACGCGCCACTTCGGAAAATCGCCTTTGGCAATGTGGTCGAACAGATCGCGCTGCGCGTAATCCGGATCGACTCCGCGCATCTCGCTCGCGCGCTCCCCCGTGAAATTCTTGATGCCTTGCTTGTTCTTGAAATGCCATTTCACGTAGAACAGTTCGTTCTTGCTGTTGATCAGGCTGAACGTGTGGCTGCTGAACCCGTCCATGTGCCGGTAGCCGTCCGGCGTTCCGCGGTCGGAGAAGAGAATCGTCACCTGGTGCAGCGATTCCGGCGAGAGCGACCAGAAGTCCCACATCATCGTGGGGGACTTCAGGTTCGTCTGCGGATCCCTTTTCTGCGTGTGAATGAAATCGCCGAACTTCAGAGGGTCGCGGATAAAAAAGACCGGCGTGTTGTTGCCCGTCATGTCCCAGTTGCCCTCTTCCGTATAGAACTTCAGCGCGAAGCCGCGCGGATCGCGTTCCGTGTCCGCCGAGCCTTTTTCCCCGCCCACCGTGGAGAAGCGCAGGAACGTCGGCGTTTTCTTGCCCACGGCGGAAAACAATTTTGCCGTGGTGTACTTCGCGATCTCCGCGCTGTTGCACACGAAATAGCCGTACGCCCCGGAGCCTTTCGCGTGCACCACGCGTTCGGGAATGCGCTCCCGGTTGAAATGCGCCATTTTTTCAAACAGCAGAAAATCTTCGAAGACAACCGGCCCGCGCGGCCCCACGGTCAGCGAGTTCTGGTTGTCGCCTACCGGACGCCCGGCGTCCGTCGTCATGATCGGTTTCTTCTCAGCCATAAATCTCCTTTATCCTCTTTCGTACCACGACAGAAATTTTGAGGGGCTTCCGCCCCTTCGCTGTGCTGTAGACCACGATTCTATCGCTACCGCGCGTCCCTGACCAGCGGTGATCCCAGCGCCATGAAAAGCGCCCATGCCAAGCGCCCATGCAAAGCGATTGTGCAAATCGATGCTCGCCGCGGTCTGGCCCACTTTTCGCCCGATCCAATTCTGTCCTTGAGGCCAGTATCCCCCTCCATAGGCGATGAGTAGACTTGTCTGGCGCATGACGACAAACGGATCGCACAATTGCCCTAACTCGCTTCCCAGCAATAGTATGCTCTCTGGTTGGCGCCTATCTTCGCGGCTTTATCTCTGTGCCCTCCTGCTGCTTCTGTTCGTCTGCGCAGGTCTGGCGGGTTGCGGCAGCACCACGAGCGCGCCGAACTCGACATCGAACTCGGGCTCCGTGCCTTCGGTCACCTCGTTTGCCGCGAATCCGGCCAGCATAAACTCCGGTGCGAACGCCACGCTGAGCTGGGTCACAAGCGGCGCCACCACAATTTCGATTTCCCCTGGCAGCTTCAGCTCGTCGTCGGCAAGCGGCTCAACCACGGTGAGCCCAACGGCCACGACTACTTACACGCTGACAGCGACCAACTCCTCGGGCTCGGCGACGTCTACGGCAACAGTCACCGTAAGCGCGGCAGGCACGCCAACAATCACCTCTTTCGCCGCCAGCCCCACAAGCATCGCTTCCGGTTCGAGCAGTAGCCTCAGCTGGGTGACCACCGGCGCAACCAGCATTGCGATCACTCCCGGAACGTTCACCTCCGCCTCGGCCAGCGGCTCCACGAGCGTAAAGCCCACTGCGACCACAAACTACACGCTGACAGCCACCAACGCTTCGGGTTCTTCGACGGCAACGGCGGTCGTTACCATCACCTCATCGCAAGGCGCACTGAGACTAACAACCACCTCCTGCCCGGGCGGAACGCAGGGCGCTGCTTACGCGGGCTGCACAATTTTCGCCACTGGCGGCTCCCCGCCTTACACCTTCTCGGTAAGCACGAGTCCCAGCTATCCGCCGTTACCCGAAGGCATGTCTCTCAGCGCCGCCACCGGCGTCGTCAGCAGCTCGCTGATCGGTGGCCAAGGCACCTATAGCCCCGAATTCGTGGTAACCGACTCCGCGAACAATCAGGCTACCCAGTCGATCAGCTTCGCTATCGCCGGCAACAATTCATTTCTCTCGGCCATCTTTCCGTCGAGCTCGATTTTCCATCATCGCGTGGACGCAGCCTCCACCGGCCTGCCCGTCGACACTTCCCCGGCCGCGCCCATTTACAGCGGCTACCAACCGGAAATAATCCGCCCGTTCTTCGGAAACAATTCCGGCGCGCCTTTTCCGAATGGAATCCCCGCCATAGAGGTTCCTTACAATCAGACGGACGTGTCGGTTTCAACGACGCTCTATCAATCTTATTTCACCTCGGCACCCATCCCGGCGAATGCTCCGGTGGAAGGCACCAGCAACTCGAACGGTGACCGGCACGTTCTGGTTTATCTGGAGGCGGGCGGCGGAAACAATCCCGGCTTATACGAGATGTGGCAGGGAATCTACGAAGGTGGCCCCTGGACGGATTCTTCCAACGCCCTCTGGCCCAACGTCTCGTCGAACGCCCTCACGCAGCAAGGAAACGGCACAAGCGATGCCGCCGGTCTCCCCGTAGCGCCTTTGCTTCTCAACGCGGACGAAGTCATCGGCACCGGCACGCCCACCGCGCCCAACGGCACCGTGCAGCATCCCGTTCGCTTCACGCTCAACCACATCCTCAACTACTGGGTGTGGCCCGCCACGCAAACGGCCGGAGTAGGCTCCTGCACGAACTCGGGCAGCGCGATCCCTGTCGAGTCCATGATTTCGCAGTCCTCGCCGCCCCCCACCTGCACTTTCAATTCGCCGGCGGGCGAGATTTACAGATTGAAGGCCTCGGTAGCCAATCCTTCCTGCGTCAGCACGAGCCCGCAATCCGCGATCATCATCACCGGCTTCAGAAACTACGGCATAATCGTCGCCGACAACGGAATGTCCGGCGGCCTGATCGGTACCCCGGACGCCCGCTGGAACGATAACGACCTCATGTGCCTTTCAAGCCTCACCCTGTCCGACTTCGAGCCCGTGAACGTATCGAGCCTCATCGTCAACACCAGCAGCGGCGCCAC
>JBEKTG010000365.1:0-4446 GCA_049516275.1 Candidatus Acidiferrales bacterium | reverse complement strand
AACAATCCCGCTTCCGCGGCTAAGCGCGCGGCGAGCCAGTTGCGCGACATCCTGATACGAGTTCGCAACGCCAGCCTCGAACTCGGACGGCGGGTCCTCACCCCCGAGCAGCGAGCGGAAATCGAAAAAATGGAGGCCTCTTTCGTCCAGAGCAACGAAGCTCCCCCCGATCCGCTGGCCATCAGCGACCTCGAAGAACAGATCGACTCGTTGCTTCGCAGCCACGGGCAGGAGGACTTGTGGCAACTGGCCGCGGACCTCGCGCGCAAGAGCGTGAAACCGGAGGCGCTGGAATCGCTGTTCGCCTTGCTGCCAGCGGAGACCGCGCGAGCCGCTCTTGTAAGAATCGCAGCTTCGGTGGAAATCGCCACGCTGCTCAACGAGATCGAGAGCGCCACGGCGCGCATCTCCGACCTGGTAGGCGCCATCAAGCAATACACCTACATGGACCAGACTCCCGTGCAGAACGTCGACATCGTGAAGAGCCTGGAAACCACGCTGACGATTCTCAATCACAAGCTCAAGCGCGGCGTCGTCGTCGACCGCGCGCGATTACCAGCGCATTCCTCTGCTCGTGAATTCCTTCGGAAGCGAGCTGAATCAGGTGTGGACCAATATCATCGACAACGCGATTGACGCCATGGACGGCAAGGGAAAGCTCCGAGTACGCACCTACCGCGAGGACGATTGCGTGGTAGTCGAAATCGCCGACACCGGCCCGGGAATTTCACCCGAAGTGAAGGCGCACATCTTCGAACCGTTCTTCACCACGAAGGGCGTGGGAGAAGGCACTGGCCTGGGCCTCGATACGGTGCAGCGAATCGTGAAGAAGCACCACGGAACGATTCAGGTGGATTCGAAACCGGGCGATACCCGCTTCCAGGTTTGGCTGCCGGTGGCCGATAGCTAAATTCTGCGGCCTGACACCCAAGAAATCAGATCAGCCTAACCGCCAGCCGCCCGCTGCAATCGTCATTTCGCAAGTGGGTCGGGACGCACCTGGAAATGCACCAGTTCGCTCGGCGTACCCTTGCCTGTTTCGACGTGCCAGGTTGTGCGGGTATCGTTATCGGCCCAAATCCCGCGTCCCTTCCAGCCGGCTTTCGCGTCATCGATACGGCCATCGACGCCGCGCGAGTAAAAGCCCAAGGGGTAGGGGACTCTCATCACCGTCCACGTCTTCGTTGCGGGCTGGAACACCAGCAGGGAGTCTGAACCCGATCCCGTCACGACTACCGAATTCTTGCCAAGGCCGAGCGAGTTGAAACGATCAACCCAGTTGAAATAGAGCCAATCCGCTTTTGCTTCATTCTCACCCTTAAACGTGGGACCCGGGGCCGGATACAGCGTCCAGCCCTCCGGGCAGTGCTGCCCTGTTGCGGTGGGCCCGTTGAGCACCTTGCACTTGCTGCGGTCGAAGCTGGCCAGTTGCGCGCTTCCGCCGAGCGCAGTCCACACAAGGCCGTTCGTATCGAAATCGACACCGCGCGGCACGTAGCCTAGCTTATCCCCGCCCTTGGCGCCTTCGGCGCTGGTGTACGGTGGTTCGTAAATTTCCGTCATGCAGGTGGCCGGCGGATTCGGACCGGGAACAAAACGCAGGAGTTTCCCGGGCATGGGCTTGGTAATCGCAACCCAAACGCTCTCATCGACGGGGTTCACTCCGATTCCATAGCCCCGCGTGCTGTCGACGAACCTGTCGAGCTTCGGATCGGGCGGCTGCGGCGCTCGCGTATACGGCCCGATTTTCCCATCTCCGTTATAGTCGATAATCGACGGGCACCAGCCCTGGGCTTTTTCCGCGTCGTGCGTCTGGTCCCAGACCCGCGAATTGACCCAGCCCACTCCGCCTATTTGACCGATCTTCAGGCTGAAATACACCGTTTCGTCTTTGTCGTCGCCGATCATCAAATGATGAAAGCCGAAGCAGAGGTCCACGGCATCGAACTTGCCCGTCTTGGGATCGTAAATGTCCACGCCCCAGCCAGCCTCATAGGGTGGAATCCAATTCTTGGCATACGGATTATTGGGCGACTTGCAGAAAGCGGGATTGTCTTTGTGATTCTGCATGCCGACCCACATGCGGCCCTTGCTGTCCATCTGGGGATTTTTCGGATTTACGGCGTCCTCCGGCCACACGATTTCATCGCCCCAGTAAGGCGACGGCGCCCCGTTCACGTAGGGCTCCACGTGGGGCATGGTGGCGCGTTCCTCTTCGTGCCGCAGAGGAATCTTCACCGTTTGCACGGTGCTTTCGCTCGGATCCACGATGATTACCGACGCGGCCTCCCAATCCGTGTTGTAGACATGTCCGTAGGCGTTCTGCGTGGGATTTCTTTTGTTGGTGGCGAGGATGCCGTGCAGGAACGCCTTATCGGTGCCGACGTTCCACATCGTAAGCACGACGTTGCGTTCGATTCCCTGGGGGCGCGGGGGAGCGGCAGGCACCTCTCCTTTGGCGATCCGGTCGCTCCAGTCGGCAAACGTCGCAAGGCCGCGATCATGCCCGAATGTGCCGTTCATCTCCGCGGTCATGAGGGGGCCGAACTGGCCGGACATCACGCGTCGCGCCCACGCGTCGGTATTCGCGTCGAACTTGCCCAGGGCCGGCTCAAGCTCGCGCGTCGCCTTATCGCCCACCTGGTGGCACATCTCGCATCCCGAATGCAGTCCCTCGATCCAATCGGCCTGAGTCTTTGTAAACCCCGGCGTGTAGTACGGAGAACCCGCCTGCGATTGCGTTGCACCGGAAGTCTTGAGCGGGAAAGCAGTCCGGGGAGGCACTTGCATCAGGGAATACCAATAGTTGGCGGGATAATACTGCGCCGCCGCGCGCGGGTCGGGAGCCACCACCGCCTTCAGCGCGAGCATGCTTCCGGGCGTGCCGTCAACCCGTTCGGAGTCCACCAGGCCATATCCCCTCACCCAAATCTTGTAATGAGCCTTGGGAAGATCGGGAATCAGATATCGCCCGTGGTCATCGGTGACGACGATCTTGCGGAACTTGGTGGGCAGGTCGTTGGTTTCGGCGATCACCCAAACGCCCGCCTCTGGGCCATTCGAGCTGGTGACCACGCCGCCGATGTCAGTAGCGCCGACGGAGACCTGGCTCGCGGCGTCCTGAGCCGGCACCGCCGGTCGAGCAGGACGGGCCGCCGCGCGGCCCATCGCCATTACTCCAGCGAACACGCCCAAAAACAGTACCGCCGTCGCCAATCCCCGCCCCATTTTCTCTCGCACGACGCTTCTCCTTGAAACTCCTCGTTCACACACACCAATATCCGGAGGTTCGTATAGCGCAGTTTACATCCAGCCGTCAACAGGCATTACCAATCGACCGCAAACCCCGAAAACCTCGCCGGGCGTCCGTTCAAGTTATTGACAAGCCGGTGTATACTTCGCGGCGATTCAAAACTGAACGGAAATACGAACCAAATATCCAGCCATACATACGGAAGGAAGTGCTAATGCGCATCACGCCGAAGATCGTGCTACTCGCCGGAATCCTGTTTGGGCTGTTTTCCGGTCCCGCCCAGGCTCAGCAGAAAGGCGGCGAAGACGAAACCGGCCCCTACGACGTTGTCCCGGGCTTCCCGCAGCCGATCGCTCCGAAGGGCTACATCTGGGGCTCGCAAGGCGGAGTCTTTGCCGAGACGCCCGACAGAATCTTTCTCGCCAATCGCGGCGAACTCCTCATACCGCAATACTTGCCGAAGAACTACAACGGCTTCTACGGCTCCATCGACGTGAGCCAGATGATGAACGGCGCTTCCCGTCGCGCCACGCCTCCGGACGCCATGCGCAACTGCATCGTGATCCTGGACGGAAACGGAAAACTGGTCGAGTCCTGGACGCAGTGGGATCACCTGTTCGAGGGCGGCGGAACAGCTGAAATCGGCCGCGGCCCGCACGCCATCAAGATCAGCCCGTACGATCCGGAGCGGCGCGTCTGGGTGGTCGACGATATCCGCGAGGCGATTTTCGTCTTCAGCCACGACGGCAAGAAACTTCTGATGACCCTCGGCGAGCCCGGCGTCCCGGGCAACGACGAAAAGCACTTCGGCGACCCGACCGACATTGCCTTTCTGCCCGACGGCACCTTCGTCGTCAGCGACGGCTATGTGAACACGCGCGTGATGAAGTTCGACAAGAACGGCAAGTTCCTGATGACCTGGGGCAAGCCGGACGCCGATAAGAAGCATCCCCAGCCCGGTGAATTGAGCACTCCTCACGGAATTGCGACAAGCAAAGATGGCCGCGTCTTCGTTGTCGATCGCGGAAACCAGCGCATCCAGGTGTTCGATCAGAACGGCGAGTTTCTCGACCAATGGCCGGGCCTGCGCTCGCCGTATGCGGCCTACATGTCCGACGACCAGCACCTGTGGGTGGCCGATGGCGACAATGACAAGATTCTCGAGTACGACCTGAACGGCAAACTACTTTACG
>JBEKTG010000364.1:0-3911 GCA_049516275.1 Candidatus Acidiferrales bacterium | reverse complement strand
TTCGCAATCGTATTCCCGACGGTGGGGTCGTCAGCCGGCAAACTGAAGAGGGATGAATTGAAGTAGGAATTTCCATTGCGTGGATTGTGATTCAAATTGAGCGGACCCGGAGTGTAGTCCAGTTCATCGACGGTCAGGTTGTTGATGCCGTTTCCGAAGGTTCCAATCAACGATGTGTCGTTGGGATTCATGAGCGTAACTGGAAAGCCGGTGCTGAAACGAGTGATACCCGAAATGGACCACCCCTGCGTCCAGCGGTTGTCGTCATGAAAGAGGCGTTCGAACGGAAGCCGGTAGGTGTAGCTGGCAACGAGGTCCTGCCTCATATCAAACGAGGAGAGGCCCCTGAGGAGGCCGGGATCGAAGGGTTCCACCTGGTCGCCAAAGTTCGAGCCATCGTCGAGGGATTTGCTGTAGGTGTAGCTGATGAAAAATTGCAGGCGGCCGCTGGTATGTTTCAGGCTCGCTTCCAGAGCGTTGTAATCGGAATTGCCGATGGTGGTCTGGTAGCTGACGCTGCCGAAATTGGGACCCAACGGCTCCCGTGTGCCATTGATCGTTTGCCCGGACGCGCTGGTGTACACGTTGTTCTCGCCGTTGGGGCCACAGCCGGGCAAGCTCAGGCATAGCGCCGGGTTACCGGGATTTGCGGCCTCAAGGACGGCGAGATGATGGGCCTGATTGCCCACGTAACTCAAGGTCAGTAGCGTATTGGCGCCCATCTGCCGCTGCAGAGACAGCATGTATTCCTCGGTATAGGGGATGGTGTTGGTGGTCTTGTAACCCGGCGTGGCGCCGATGGGCTCAAACTGAGAGAAGTCGATGTTGGGGTCCGGATGGCTCGGCGATACATTCAACGGCGCCAGTTGCGCGGGAAAGCGCTGGCCTTCGACGTTGCCGGTATCGCCGTCAATAAACGGCGTCACAAGTAGAGGGTTCGATGTGTTTTGAAACGTGTATCCGTACGGGGCGTTGTCGCTGATCAGGCCAAGAGTTTCACCCGGGATCGCCGCATAAAATATCCCGAAGCTGGCCCGGATACTTGTCTTACCGGGACCGCCGGCGAGTTTGCCGAGAAGAGAGTCCTGCCGGAACTCCGGTGAATAAGCGATGCCGATTCGCGGGGCGAGGTCGCGGTTTCCCGGAGGGGCCAGAGTGCGTGAGACCCCGGGATCGCCGGGGTAAACGATGCCGACCGGAGCGCTCGGAAAAACGACGGACTGCTCGCCGGGGATGAAGGTGATGTTGTTGTCGTATTTCTCATACCAGGGCTCGATGCGGTCCCACCGCAGGCCGTAATTCAAAGTGAAGTTGTGCTTTACGCGCCAACTATCCTCGGCGTAGAGACCCACGTACTTGTTGCGCCCATAAAATGGCCGAAGCTGGTTCTGAGTGTATTCGCTCGTGATACCCAGCAGGAAATCGGCGAAGGCGACACCCGTCTCGCTACCGTTGATGACGAAGCTGCCGTCAAGGAAAGCGTAGGGATGCGTATCAATCTGGTCGTACTCCAACTGGGCCCCGAAGCGGAGCGAATGGGCTCCCACTATTTTGGAATAATTGTCGCTGATGCCGAAGTCGTTGTTGATCTGGTAGAACTCCGCGGGGACGGTTCCGATAACGAGGCTGCCATCATTGAATACGATGTTTTCCACGCCCTGCGCCGGCGCCTGAGGGACGATTCCCAGCGTGTTTGCGCCGGTTACGAAGCCCTGCGAGGCCAGGCTGACGCCCAGTCCTCCTGAGGGCTTGCCCAGATCGTTTGCGTCTCGGGTATAGTTCACCCGGAATTCATTCACGGCGCTCGTACCGATCGTTTTGGTGTCCCCCAGGACAACGGACTGCGCCCGGCCCGTGTACAGGCCGTTAAAGCCGGGCACGTTGGCTCCTCCCTGCGCCGCAGGGTACGGATTGTTCTCGGTGTAATTATCGAGCGAGTAGTAAACGAAGATGGCGCCCCAGCGCGTGATGGCGTCCACGCGTTCGCCGATTTTGTTGTCGTGGAGGATCTGGTCGAAGGCCGACGTGGTGAAGACGTCTCCGGGGAGATTCGGCGACGGGATGTATTTCAGCAAAGCCAGAGCCGGCGCGGACCACGCACTCTGCGGTATGGTGGCGTTGGGAAGAACGCACTGGGCGGAACTCGTGCATCCCGGGGTGTAATAGGGCTCGCCGCTTGTGACCGGATAGCCCAGCTTCTGTGTCAACGCGCTCGCGAAGTAGTCGCCGCCTACCGTGCCGGTGAGGGAGCTCGCTTGATCAAGGAGGTTGCCCGTGCGGTCTTGCAGAGAGGGGACGGGTATGAGACCGGTGTCGGTCCCTTCGATCTGCCTTGTGCCTTGATAATCGGTGAAGAAGAAGACCTTTTTAAGCACGATGGGGCCGCCGAATGTGCCCCCAAACTGGTTCTGGATGTAGGTAGCGCGGGTGGGCGAGAAATAATTGCGTGAATCGAGATCGGTGTTGCGAAGGAATTCGAAGACGTCTCCATGGAAGTCGTTGGTGCCGGATTTGGTGATGACGTTGATCTGGCCCCCGGTGTAGCGGCCGTACTCGGCGTCAAAGTTGTCAGACAGGATTCGGAATTCGGAGATGGAATCAAGGTTGGGTATGATGGCGGCCGCCATGCTGCCGGTTTCTTCGGCATCGGCGCCGTTCACGAGGAAGCCATTCGCGGACTCGCGCTGGCCGTTAATGGAAAGTGTTCCGGGGTTCAAATCACCGGAGGGGGAAAAGACGCTCTGGCCAAGTCCCTGAACGGTGAGGGACGTGATCGTCGTGAGGGGCATTACGCCCGGCTGAAGGGCGAGGAGGTCGGTATAACTGCGTCCATTGAGCGGAAGGGCCTCGACGCTGGCGCCCGCGATGACGTCCCCTAATTGGGTGCTGGCCGTCTCCGCCTGCACGGCCGATTCCTCTACGGTAATGGTCTCCTGATTCGCGCCTACTTCGAGCACTGAATCGACTAAGATTGCGCTGTTTACGTCCACCGTTATGCTCGTCCGGCGATAGGGCCGGAAGCCGGCGTCCGTCACGTCGAGGTTGTAATGCCCTACCGGCAGCGTGGGGAACGAATAGGTGCCGGCGTCGTTACTCACCGCGGTTTGCTGGACCCCAGTTTCGATATTCGTCACCGTGACGGTGGCTTTCGCAATCACGGCGCCGGTTGCGTCCTTAACGGTCCCGGAGATACTCCCCCCGACAGCCGCCGGAGTGGATACGGAAAGAGCGAGCAGCAGAGTCAAAACAATAACCGGGAAGACCGAGCGTGCAATCACAGACGCAAATTTCCGCTCAGTCTTACACAGAGTCCGCATTTTTCCCCTCCACAAGAACGGGAGCAAGGTGTGCCGATATGCCCCACTGGCTTCGGCTACTTGTCTTGGCGCTGCCGCCCCACGAGCCATGCTGCACACTTTTCGCGATTCACACGGTAGTCCATCGTGTTCGTGGCCGCTGTAAATTGCATGTAAAAAGGTGTTTTTTGAGCGAGGAGGAGCAGTAAGAGGCTATATTTTCAGTAGCGAGCGGCATTGCCGTAGTAACAGCAAGGCTACTCCAAGGATTGTCGGGGCTACGGTGAACGCCGCCGGACGACGGGTCAAAGCAGAGTTCTTACCCTGAGGCTGAATGATCGGCAAATTAACAAGGGCGCTCGCAAGCGAAGCCAACAAAGGCTATCGATCGGCGCTACTCCTGGTCGGGCAGCGCAAATACGTACAAAGCGTTCCCGTGCATCGGGTGGTGAATGTCCGGCAGGATTGCCCGGGGAGCCTCGCGCGGACTGCCTCCGCCTAATCCCGTGGTGACCGCGATGTATTGCTTTCCTCCCACCGCGAAAGACACCGGGAATCCCTGAACGGACGTACCGAGCCTCGTCTTCCACAGTGTTTTGCCGGTGGTGGCATCCA
>JBEKTG010000363.1:0-3939 GCA_049516275.1 Candidatus Acidiferrales bacterium | reverse complement strand
GAGATTTCAAAAAGAGGTTCGTCGCGGTCGATCTTGTCGCCGGGCTTCTTCAGCCACTTGGTGATCGTACCTTCAAAAATGCTTTCGCCCATCTGGGGCATGATGACGTCGACAGCCATGGTTATCTCCTAGGGTAGAAACTCAAACGGCGCTGAGGCATTCCTCGTGCCAGACGCCCGGAATTCCTTCGAGCGCGTAGATTTCGTCGCCGCCGTGAAAGAATGTGACTTCCTTCACTTTCGCCACGCGGCCCGCGAAATCCAGCTGCTCCGGTTCCAGCTCGTTGTGGTATTGCCCCGCTTCGAGGAAGCTCTCGAGAAAGGGGCGATCCGCGATGCGCACCTCGGATCCGACTGCGAACTCCACGTTGTTGAGACCTTTCGTTTTTCCCACTTGCGCTAGCTCACTTTCGTCCGCGTTAGTATTTTGCCAATTCCCGCGCCGCCGCGGCAACTTTTTCGACGTTCGGGAGGAAATGTTGTTCGAGAGAGGGGGCGTAAGGAACCGGGGTATCGAGACCGGTGACACGAATGACCGGGCCGTCCAGGTCGGAAAAGGCACTTTCGCAGACGACGGCGGCGATTTCGCCGGCGATCCCGCCGGTACGCGTGTCTTCGTGCACCACGAGCAGCCGGTTCGTTTTCTTCACCGAATCGAGAATCGTTTCGCGGTCAAGCGGAAGCAGGGTGCGCAGGTCGATGACCTCGGCCTCGATGCCTTCTTTGGCGAGTTCCCGCGCGGCTTCGAGCGAGGTGTGCGCCATGGCGGCGTAGCTGACGATGGTGAGATCCGTTCCCGGGCGGCGGATCACGGCTTTGCCAATGGGGACAGTGTAGTCGCCCGCGGGGATCTCTTCCTTGATCCGCCGGTAGAGGAACTTGTGTTCGAAAAAGAGCACGGGGTTATTGTCGCGCACGGCGGATTTCAGCAGACCCTTCGCGTCGTAGGCCGTGGAAGGATAAACCACCTTCAGCCCCGGCGTATGCACGAAATACATCTCGGGGTTCGCCGAATGAAACGGGCCGCCGTGGACTCCGCCGCCCGAGGGGCCGCGGATGACGATCGGCGCCGGAGCGCCCCAAAGATAGTGAGACTTGGCGGCAAAGTTGGTGACCTGGTTGAAGCAGCAGGCGATGAAGTCGATGAATTGCATTTCCGCGATTGGGCGAAGGCCCAGATAGCTCATGCCGCAGGCCGCGCCGACGATGGCGGTTTCGCTGATGGGAGTATCGATCACACGCTCGGGCCCGAACCTCGCGAAGAGACCTTCGGTGGCCTTGAACGCGCCGCCATAGACGCCGATATCCTCACCCAGGGTGACAACGCAGGGGTCGCGCTCCATCTCTTCGAAGAGCGCCTCGCGGATGGCTTCGAGCATGGTGACTTCGGCCATCAGCGGTGCCTTCCCCGCTTGTCGTTGCGGCGCGCGTCCTTGGCATTCTGCTGTTCCTGGCGGAAGGCCTTGTCTTTCGGGCCGCGCCCGAAGGGGACGCGCAGGGCGGGAGCGGTGGCTAAATCGGGTTGAGTATCGATGGCAGCGGGCGGCGGTTTGGGATGCGGTTTCGCCGGGTGTTTTGGCGCATGTTTTCCGCCGTGTTTCGCCGGATGCCCCGCCGCCGGCTTCAAATGAGGCGCCACCGAAATGGCCGGCCGGGGAAGGGCTGCGGGCGGCTGCGCCGCGCCGAAGTCGGAAATGGTCCAAACCCCTTGCACGCTGGAGTTGGGAGGCATGACCTCTTCCTGGGGACGGTGCCACTCCGCCGTGATGGTGTGGCATCCTTCGCAATAGACTCCCTGTTCCGCGAGTTCGGGCGGCGGAAGAGGCGACTCTTCCGCGAACTTCTGATCGGCGTCGAGCTCCTGCTCGATGCGCGCGTCGATTTCAGCCTTCTTGCCGGGATCCCAGATATGATTCTCGGTGAGATATTTTTCAAAGAGCGCGATGGGATCGCGGGCCTTCCAGTAATCGAACATCGCCTTGGGCACGTACTCGGCGGGATCGTGCTGCGCGTGTCCCTTCATCCGCATGGTTTTGACTTCGAGAAGGACGGGACCGCGCCCGGCGCGGCATTCGCCGACCGCTTCTTTGGCGGCTTTGTAAACTGCGAGCACGTCGTTGCCGTCGGCAACCATGCCGCGAACGCCGTAGGCGTGGGCGCGGTTGGCTAGATCGCGAACGGGAACCTGGCGGGAAACCGGCGTGGAATAGGCCCACTGATTATTCTCAAGGACCACGACGAGCGGCGCGTTCTGGGATGCGGCGAGGTTCATTCCTTCGTGGAAAGCTCCGGTGGAACTGCCGCCGTCGCCAATCCACGTCATGGCGACGATTTTCTGTCCCAGATAACGGCCGGCCATGGCCACGCCCGCCATCACGGGAATCAGGTCACCGAGCATGGAGATGGGCGAAACGACGTGGCGCTGCTTCAGATCGCCGAAGTGGCTCGTGCCGTCCTTGCCCTGCGTGGGCGAGGTGTACTTGGCCATGTGCTGCGTGAAAATGTCGCGCGGCGGGAAGCCTTTTACGAGAAGGGCGCCGATGTTGCGGATCATGGGCGCCAGCCAATCCCGCGGTTCGAGCGCGAAAGCGCTGCCGACGGAGACCGCTTCCTGCCCGAGGCTCGAGTAAAGGCCGCCCACAATCTTGTTCTGGCGGAACAGGCGAACCATGCGCTCTTCGAGCTGCCGGTTTAACTGCATGTAGTAATAGAGATCGAGCTGCTGAGCGGTGCTCAGCGAGAGTTGCACGGATCCGTTCAAAGGCTTGTTCGAGGATGGCATCACGGGATGGTTCATGAAGCACCCTCCCCAAGAGAAACCTGTGCGGCGTGCTGCGACCGAGGCATTCCGGCCATCGCAGTGTGCGTGTGAAGGGCGGCTTCCAAGTCGCGGCTGGGCGTTTGGATCATGGTGCGTTCGAATACATTGCCAAAGTGCGAGATTAGACGCGGGCGAACTTCGCCGGTGGAAACTTCGCGCGCGCGCAAACGTTCGAGCGAGGTGGCGCGCTTGTCCGGGATGCCGCAGGGCACGATGAGATCGAAGAAGCGCAGGTCGGTCGAGACATTGTAAGCGAAACCGTGGGAGGTGACCCAGCGGCTCAGATGCACGCCCAGCGCGGCGAGTTTTTCTTCTCCCGCCGGGACGTCCACCCAAACGCCGTGTTTGCCCTCCACTCTCTTGGCTGCGATGCCAAACTCGGCCGTGGCGCGCAACATTACTTCTTCCAGTTGCTCGACGTACCAGCGGACGTCACGGCGGTGCTCTGCCAAGTCCAGGATCGGATAACCCACGACCTGCCCGGGGCCATGATAGGTGATGTCGCCTCCGCGGTCGCTGGGATGAAATTCCACATGCATCTGGCCGAGTACGTTCGATCCGGCGCGCAGATGTTCGCGTTTGCCGTTGCGGCCAAGGGTGATCACGTGAGGGTGCTCGCAGAGTAGCAGCACGTCGGGGACTTCATGCGCTTTACGCGCTTCTACCAGCGCGTGCTGCAAGTCGCACGCGGGGCCGTACGGGATGATCCCGAGGTCCACTACCCAGGCGATTTTCTCTACTTGCTTCACGAGGTTACCAGGTGCCACTTCTTCATTGTTTTAAGCTTGCCGCTTCCTGGACTTAGGAGAAACTCCCGCGTCAGTAATTGATGGTGAGCCCGCGGACAGCGTTGAATGCGTCGCCCATTGCCTCCCAGACAGTGGGATGAGCGTGAATGGTGGATGCCATGTCGTCCAGTGTGGCTTCCAAACCGATGGCCGCGACCGGCTCGGCGATAATTTCAGTGGCCAAGGGCCCGATAACGTGGACGCCCAGAATTTCGCCGTATTTCGCTTCGGCGACCACTTTAATGAAGCCTTCGTGATTGCCGAGAATCGTGGCCTTGCTGTTGGCAAGGAAGGGAAACTTTCCGGTCTTGACCTCCAGCCCGGCGTCGCG
>JBEKTG010000362.1:0-3958 GCA_049516275.1 Candidatus Acidiferrales bacterium | reverse complement strand
GGCAAAGAGACAGCGCCAGCCGACCGGCCGCCCAAGCGCCCGGCGAAGCCGCCAAAGTTCGCGAAGTTCTCCAAGTTTGCGAAATCCACAAAGTTCACCAGGCCCACAAGGTCCGCGAAGTCCGCAAAGTCTGCAAGGTCCGGCCAGTTGCCGAAACACAAGCAGCGTGGTGCCGCAAAGAAGTTTCGGCCCCACTCCTCGCCCCGGCGGTAGCCCCCTGGGGAATAATTTTCCACCAAATTCGGACTGGGATTTGAGCCCAGTTGCGATATGATACGCGGCATCGAACGGGGAATCGGTTCAAGCTACGTCCGCTTTATCCGCCGACTTTTGCAGGGCTTTTTATCCTGGTGAGCCGGTGGTACGCGCGGCGAGATCATGCGCCAAAAATAACGCATTTGCGAGCCGCGCGAGCGGCGCGCGAAACCTGAACGCACTCGAAAGGTTGGGTCTGTTTTCATGAACAATTCACTTGGGTCTCGCAGCGATTCAAACGGCGCATCGGCACACGACGCGGGCGATTCCATCAGCCAGATTCTCAAGAACAGCCGGACCATCGCGGTCGTGGGACTATCCAGCCGCCGCCACCGCCCGAGCTTCGGCGTTTCCGAATATATGCAATCCGCGGGATACCGAATCATCCCCGTCAACCCGTCTGAAACCGAGGTGCTGGGCGAGAAGTGTTACGCGCGCCTCGAAGACATCCCGGAAGCCGTCGACATTGTGAACATTTTCCGGCGATCGGAATTCGTGCCGCAGATTGTGGATTCGGCGATTCGCATCGGCGCGCGGTCGGTCTGGATGCAGGAGGGCGTCGCGCACCCGGAAGCCGCCGAGCGGGCGCGCCGCGCGGGACTTTTTGTGGTGATGAATTGCTGCATCCTGAAGGAACACATCAAGCGCTTCCGGCTTCCCGTCGAGTAGCGGTTTACTGAAGCGGCCTAATTGAAGTGGCGTTACTGAAGTGGCGTTACTGAAGTGGATAGACCCGCAGAATTTCTTTTCCCGGCTCGGTGACCGCGATCGTTTCGCCGTTCGGCGAAATCGCGAAGGCGTGATATTCAAGCCCGTGCAGGGCCGGCGTAAAGGTGCCATCGTAGAGGCCCACCCAGATCAACTCGCCTGATTTTTCAGGCGGTCCGCGCTTCAAAAGGATCCGGCGCTCGTCGCGGCTCCAGGCAAACGTTCCCATGCCCACGCGAATGCTGAGAGGCTTGGCGGCATGCGCGAGATCGAGCACCTCCACTGCATCGCCGTCGGTGAAGAACGCAAGCTTTGTGCCGGATGAAGACAGGTTCAATCCACCCTGGTACGCGTCGATGCGCGTGACTTCCCGGATGCCTTCGTGGACGAGATCGAGCTGAAAAAGCGCCTGGCGTCCCGACACGCTCAGATTCTGGCTGAGCGCGTATGCCTGATTCCGCGGCGCGTCCCACACGATGGCATCGAAGGTGTGCCCTTCAAAAAGCGTGCTGGATTGGCCGCTCACCACGCTCACCCGGCCGATCTTGTAAGGACCGGCACCGATCAAATACGCGACGTTCACATTATCGGCGAGCCAAGTTCCGTGCGAGGCTTCCTCGACGAAGCGCGTCTTCGAGCCTTCGACCTTGATTTCGTGGCCTTCGTCGTCGAGCAACGCAATCGCTTTTCCGCCGGAAGGCGAATCTTCGTCTGAAGTGGGCTTCTGCGTGGTTATGCTCATGGCGATGCGCGAGCCGTCGGGCGACCAGGTGAGCGAGTCCACCTGGAAGCTTTGCGGAGGCGGCACCGGCATGAATTTTTCGCCTTCGACGATCAGTTTCTCTTTTCCCTCGTTGGCCACCCACACGTCGGCGCGCTGGATGATCACTTTCTTCATCCGCTTCAGGCGCGGCACCGAGCAGACGATTCTGTTGGTCGACGAGACAGCAAAAGATTCGCAGTCCCGGTCGATTTCCATGAGCGGCTTCTCCTGGGCGCGCGCGAGCATGGCAAGCACAAGAAGCGCAAAGGGAAGCGCCGTAGCGAAGAACTGTCGGAGACGCGGGATGTTCACGTTGTCTTGTCTTCCGGTGATTTTTTCTGAATGCGGCGGATTTCCGCCAGCCGCTGGCGGATGCGCGCCTCGAATCCCTGGTCGGTGGGCTTGTAATACTCGCGTCCAGCGAGGCTGTCGGGCAGGCAGGTCATGTCCGTGACTTTTTCTTGCGCGTCGTGAGCATACTGATATCCCTTGCCGTAGCCCAGGTGGCCCATCAATCCCGTGGCGGCGTTTCTTAGATGCAGCGGGACGGGCTCCGCGATGGTCTTCTGTAAATCTTCCTGCACGCTGCCATAACCCGTATACAGCGCATTCGATTTTGGCGCGAGCGATAAGTATACCGCCGCCTGCGCGAGCGCGAGGTTGCCTTCGGGCGCTCCCAGAAGGTCGAACGCTTCCTTGGCGGCGAGTGTGACGGCTAGCGCGCCCGGTTCCGCGAGGCCGATATCCTCGCTTGCCATGCGCACCATCCGGCGCGCGAGGTAAAGAGGGTCTTCGCCCGATTCGAGCATCCGCGCCAGCCAGTAGAGCGCCGCATCCGGATCGGAATTACGAACCGACTTGTGCAGCGCGGAAATGAGATTGTAGTGCTCTTCGCCGCTTTTGTCGTAGGGCAGCAGCTTTTTTTGAAGCACGTCCGCAAGGCGCGCTTCGGAGACGATGCGCCGTCCGTCCGCGCCCGGCTCGGTGCCTAGCACGAGCGCTTCGAGCGTGTTGTACGCCGAACGCGCGTCGCCATTGGCGAGGATCGCGATGCGCTCCAGAATTTCCTCGCTCGAGTCCACGCGCTCTTTTCCCAGCCCGCGCTCGGTGTCCTGCAGGCCCTTGCGCAGAAGCAGCACGATCTGATCGGTCGAGAGCGCGTGCAGCACGTACACCTTCATGCGCGAGAGCAGCGGGGCGATCACCTCGAACGACGGATTTTCGGTGGTGGCGCCGATCAGCAGGATGTTTCCCGCCTCGACGTGCGGCAGAAAAGCGTCCTGCTGCGCGCGGTTGAAGCGGTGAACTTCGTCGACGAACACGATGGTGCGCAGGCCGTAGCGCTTGGCGCCTTCGGCCTTGGCCATCACTTCCTTGATCTCTTTGATTCCGGAAAGTACCGCGCTGAAAGGAATGAACTCCGAGCGCGTTCGCTTGGCGATGATCCTGGCGAGGGTGGTTTTCCCGCACCCGGGAGGTCCCCAGAAGAGCATCGAGCTTAGATCGTCGCGCTCGATCTGGGTGCGCAGCGGCTTGCCGAGCCCGAGCAGGTCTTCCTGGCCGATAAACTCATCGAGCGTTTGCGGGCGCATGCGGTCCGCAAGGGGACGCCCCGTCTGAGGCGCTTCCTCCGGCTCGATGGCGCGAAAAAGTCCCACTAGCCCTCTTTTCTCAGTCGCGCCGCTTCGTAGAGAAGCAGCGACGCGGCTACCGCGGCGTTGAGCGATTCGACCGTCTCGCTCATCGGAATCGAGATTGTCATATCCGCGGCGTGCTGCACTTCCGCCGGAAGGCCCGCGCCTTCCGCTCCTATGAACAGCGCCGCGGCGCCGCGAAGTGCTGAGCGAAGATCATCCGTGCCGCCTGCCCTGCCCTTGCCGGGTTGCGAGCTCGCGGCGACAACTCTTATTTGATGCATCTTGAGCTGGGCGAGCAAAATCGGCGCCGCAATTCCGCGCACGAGGGGCAGCCGCAACGCTGAACCAGCGGAGGCACGGATGGCCTTGGGAGACCACGGATCGGCCGTCCCCCGTGTGGTGACCGCACTGGTTGCCCCGAAAGCCTCCGCCGAGCGCAGGATCGTGCCGAGATTGCCGGGATCCTGAATTCCTGCCAACACTACTACCAGCGGAGTGTCCCCTCGCAGCACATCATCTAGGCCCCAGACGGGCTGGCGAAACAGCGCCGCCACTCCCTGCGGAGCCTCCGTTCCAGCCAAGCTGTCAAACATCT
>JBEKTG010000361.1:0-3958 GCA_049516275.1 Candidatus Acidiferrales bacterium | reverse complement strand
CTTGGGCGCAGCGGCGCCGGAAAAACCACCGCGCTGAAACTGATCAATCGCTTGCTTGAGCCGAGCAGCGGGCAGGTCTATGTAGAAGGGCGTTCGACGGTCGACTGGGACCCGATCGCATTGCGGCGCAGAATCGGCTACGTGATTCAGGAAGCCGGATTATTTCCGCATTACACCGTGGAGCGGAACGTTTCGCTGGTGCCACGCCTCGAAAAATGGCCGGCCGACCGCATCCAAGCGCGGCTGAAGGAATTATTTGCGCTCGTCGGGCTGGACGCCTCCGAATTTCGCTCGCGCTATCCGCATGAACTTTCGGGGGGCCAGAGGCAGCGTGTCGGCGTCGCGCGGGCGCTTGCGGCCGATCCCCCCATTTTGTTGATGGACGAGCCCCTGGGCGCGCTCGACCCTCTGACCCGCGGCGAAGTCCGAAGCGAGCTCCACGATTTGCAGAAACGCTTGAAAAAGACCGTGGTCATCGTCACGCACGATATTGCGGAAGCGCTGCTGCTGGGCACGCGAATCGGCCTGATGGAAGCGGGAGAGCTGCGAGGAATCTATTCGCCGGATGAATTCCTCCATGCCACCGAACCCATCGCGGCCGCCTACGTGGCGCAACTCAAGATGATCAAGGAAGCCGGAGAGCAGAAATGAAATTAGCGGCATTTCTTTCCCAACATGGCGGGGAAATTTTCCAGGCGACGCTCGAACATGTGTGGCTGGTGGCCCTCGCCATGCTGCTGGCGATCGCGATAGGAGTGCCCTTGGGGATTCTGGTTGCGCGCCGACCGTGGCTCTCGAAGCCGATCCTGGGCAGCGCGAACGTTGCGGAGACGATCCCGAGCCTGGCGCTGTTCGGTTTTCTGCTGCCGGTTCCGTGGCTGGGCGATCGCGCCGATCGCGTAGCCATCGCCGCGCTGACTTTGTACGCGCTGCTCCCGATCATCCGCAATACGGCCACGGGAATCTCTGGCGTTGACCGCTCTGTGCGCGAAGCCGCGCGGGCCATGGGCATGACCGAGCGGCAGATCCTGCTGCGGGTGGAATTGCCTCTTTCGCTTTCGACCGTGATTGCCGGAATTCGCGTGGCCACGGTTCTTACGATTGGCGTGGCCACGATCGCGGCGGCGGTTGGCAGCGGAGGGTTAGGCGAGTTCATTTTTCGAGGCCTGGCGATGGTCAACAATCCGCTGATCATGGCCGGAGCGATACCCGCGGCGCTGCTTGCCCTGACGGCGGATTTCGGCCTCAGCCTGCTCGAACGGAAGCTTCGTCCCGCGAGATGAGGATCGGATGAACGCGCGACGGAGCGGCCATTTTGTTTCGCTCGTCCTGTTGCTGGCTGCGTGGCTCGCGGCATGCGGGGGAGTCAGCAGAAATACCATCGTTGTCGGCTCGAAAAATTTTCCGGAGCAGGCGCTGCTCGGCGAAATCCTCGCCCAGCAAATTGAGGCGCGGACGCACCTGCGTGTCGAACGTCGGTTCTACCTTGCCGGAAGCTTCATCTGCCAGCAGGCCATGCTGGCGGGACGCATCGACACCTACGTGGAATACACCGGGACGGCGTTGACCGCGATTCTGCACGACCCGGTATCGCGCGATCCAAGCGGCGTTTTTGGACAGGTGCGGACCGAGTACCAGCAGCGTTTCAACTTTAAGGTACTGCCCTCCCTCGGTTTCGACGACACGTTTGCAATCGTTATCCGCGGAGAGGATGCGCGCCGGCTGCATTTGAAGACATTGTCGGAGGCGGCGCGGTTCACGCCCCAATGGCGTCCCGGATTCGGCTACGAATTCATGGAACGCGAGGATGGCTATGCGGGGCTCGCCCGCGTGTATGGACTCAAGTTCGCGGCAAACCCTCGCGTTCTGGACCTGGGGCTTCTTTACCGCGCCTTGTTGGATAAGCAGGTAGACCTGATCGCCGCAAACTCAACCGACGGATTGCTCTCCGCGCGAGACCTCACAGTATTAGAGGACGACAAGCGTTACTTCCCGCCGTATGAAGCGGTGCCGATCGTGCGCGGCGATACCCTGGCGCGCTTCCCGGGCTTGCAGGGTGCCCTAGCAGAGTTGTCCGGGAAAATATCGGACGAAGAAATGCGAAAGATGAATTATGCAGTGGTGGCGGAGCAGCGTGACATCAACGAAGTCGCGCGAGAATTTCTTCGCTCGAAGAGCATGCCCTGATTGTTTTCAGGCCAGGGGAGATGCTCGTTCGCCTGGAATCTTAGTCGGATTCCTGAAGGCGCTTGAAATGAGCTTCCAGGGCGGCACAATATTCGCGGCCCGCTACGAGCTCGGCCTGCAGCCGCTTTACGAGAAGTTCGAGGCGGACAATCTCATTACGAAGCTTGTGATGCTCGGCAGGCTGCGACGCCGCCGGAGCGGCAGCGAGGGTTTTGGCGGCCGGGGCAACCGGCCGCAGCGGCTCAATGCTTGCTGGAACGGGACTGGTGGCAGGCTCGACCCTCTGCGGAGGCGCGGCTTGCGCAGGTGGCGCCACGGCGGGGGTTGTCGAAAATAGATCGCTGAGTGCCCCCGCCTGCGGGCGGGAGGATGGTGTTGCCGTAACGCTGCCGTTGGCCAGGAGTCCTGGATTCTTCGCGCCAATCAATCCCTTCACCCGCGCAATCAAATCCTGGGGCTGGAAGGGCTTTCGAATTAATTCGTCCGCCTTGACAGTCATCGCTTTTTCGGCCACCGACTGGTTCACGATTCCCGACATCAGAATTACGGGAATCTTCCCGAGACGTTCATGCTGCCGCACGAACTGGCAGACCTCGTAGCCGTCCTTATCGGGCATGATCACGTCGGTGATCACGGCGTCGGGCGCGGTCTCGGCGAACTGTGCCAGGGCCGAAGCGGCGTCGGCGCACGTAACGACGTGGATGTTCTCCTTGCGGAAGGCTATCTTGATGACTTCCCGCATGGTCGCGCTGTCGTCAATGAAATAGACTGTCGGCACGCGGGCCGCGGCGAGGGTTTGCGTTTCGCTCATGACGGCTCCTCAACTTTGTCGCGCTCGACTTCGTCGAATTCACGCATGGCATCGAGCAGAAGATCGGTGGCCGACCGCAGCACGGTGCGCTGCACGGCCGTGGACCCATACACGAATTTGTAAACGCCGCTGATCGTGCCCTGGCACGTGCGAATAATCTCCGTGACGGCTTCATCGCCGAACAACACGCCGCATTCGGCGTGGAAAATGTCTCCACCCTCGAAAAATATGATTCCGTCGGTGTCGTCCGCGTTGATGTGCAAGGCGCCCGACTGGCGGGATTGCCCGAGCATCTGAATCACGCCGGGAAGGTCGAGGTGCAACAGGCTGCCGCTGAGGTCGGTTTCCGCTTTGGAAAGCATTTGCGTGGGCTGAAAACCCTGGTGGCGGCTGATCAGGAAACTCTTCACGTGCGCTGCAATTTCGGAAGGTTCGCGCCGCCGATCCACGTAGTCGTCGCAACCCGCGCGGTAAGCCTCGAGCAGCGCCTGGTCGCCATCGTTGCCCACGGCGATCAGCGGGATCGTGGCGGTTTTCGGGTCGCGGCGAAGAATCGGCGCCATTTCGAGAGCTCCCATTTCGCGAAGGTTGGTGGCGCAAAGGATCGCGGCAGGCGCATTCCATTCGAGCATTGTCAGCGCATAGGAGCCCTGCGAGCACGGAACCACATCGAAGCCCTGTTGCTTGAGCGCGTCGCCGACGCGTTTCGAAAAATAGACGTTGCTGTCGATCAGCAACACGCGCGGCCGGCTTGCCGAAGGATTCACGACTGGCCCTCCGCTCGCGATGATTCCGCGTTCGTTTCCAGCGCTTTCGCAAACGCGCGGAGATCGAGTACGTCGATTGCCTCTTCCCCTGAAAGCAGGCTGCCGCAAATATAGCCCGGGGCTGCTTGCGCGGCCGGTCGGATCTCGCCGGACACTAATTCGGATTCACCGTTCACCGGAATCGCGAGCAATT
>JBEKTG010000360.1:0-3969 GCA_049516275.1 Candidatus Acidiferrales bacterium | reverse complement strand
TTCACTTCCGGCAGCACCGGCATTCCCAAAGGAGTGCCAGTGAGCCAGCGGAATGTAATCAGCTACCTGCGCTACACGAGCGAGCGTTACCGCGTTATGCCGGAAGACCGCTTCTCGCAGATGTTCGATATGACTTTCGATTTGAGCGTCCACGACATGTTCCTCTGCTGGACCAATGGCGCATGCTTGTATTCGGTTCCGCACTCCTCCCTGATGGCGCCGTCGCGTTTTATCCGGCAAAACGAGCTCACGATGTGGTTTTCGGTGCCGTCGGTGATCATGTTCATGCAGAAGATGAGGATGTTGAAACCGAATTCGCTGCCCTCGCTCCGCTTCAGTCTGTTTTGCGGCGAGCCGCTGCTGGCATCCATGGCGGAGGCGTGGCAGCAAGCGGCGCCCCATTCGACGCTGGAAAACCTTTACGGCCCTACGGAAGCGACGATCGCCATATCCCACTACCGTTGGGAAAGCGGATCGGCAAGCTGTTGCACCAACGGAATCGTCCCGATCGGGCGCGTGTTTCCGGGGCAGGAGGCATGTGTTATAGATCGAGAGCGGCAAAAGGTCGCTCCGGGAGTGGCCGGGGAACTCTGCGTGGCAGGCTCGCAGGTGACCGGCGGCTATTTGAACAACGAAGCCAAAACGCGAGAGCAGTTCGTAACTCTCTCTGAAAGCGATCGGACCTGGTATCGCACGGGCGACCTCGTCCTTGAGGACGCGAACGGGTGCCTCCAGTATCTGGGCAGGATTGACAACCAGGTGCAAGTCTGCGGCCACCGTGTGGAATTGCAGGAAGTGGACCACGCATTGCGCGCCGCTTCCAAAACCGACATGGCTGTCTCGGTGGCGTGGCCGATCGACTCCGGCCACGCCGACGCGATATACGGATTCGTCTGCGAACAGCGAAATTTCGATACGCAATCGGTAATCGAACACTGCAGGAAGGTGATGCCGGATTACATGGTTCCGAGGCGGCTTTTTGTGATCGATGAAATGCCGCTGAACGTCAACGGAAAAATCGACCGGCCCGCACTAGCAAAGCGGGTGGGGGAACTCCTGAATGGAAACTAGAGCCGATCAGATCCGCGCATTCATTCAGGAGCGCATCCGGCAGAAAGCGGCCGCCAGCCGCCAGACTCCGCCGGCTCTCGACGACTCTTTGAACCTGGTAGAAACGGGCTTGTTCGATTCCCTGGCCTTCGTGCAGCTGATTTCGGGAATTGAAAAGGAATTCAACCTCGAGCTGGACACCGGAGATCTCGATCCCGAAGAATTTACCGTGCTGGGCAACCTGGTTCGCGCCGCGGCGGAGTCTCCTGCTGTTGCGCCCGAGGCCGAAAAGAAATGACGGTGGAGCTGTGCGCCGCCGGCTCACTCCCTTGCAGCGATCAAATCATTCAAAAGATTTCGCCGTCGGTGCATGAAGCGGGGAATCCCTACTTCGACTTTATTTTTGGCAGCCACGAGTCTGCGGCTGCGGCCCTAACGCGGTGGATGAGACGCGCATCCTCTGAAATTTCGATCGAGCGCGCCTTCTGCCTGAGCCTAGGAGGCCAGCCGCTTGGCGGCTTCATCGCGATGCCAGGCGCCGAATTGGCGGCTTGCCGCCGGCTGGATGCCGCCGCTCTGACGATGAGCGGCAACCGCGAGCGGCGCGAACTCATCTCCAAGCGCCTGGAGCTGACCAGCGATCTTTTTCCCGCGGTGGGAGAAGACGAATTCTACCTGAGCAAGATGTGGGTCGATCCGGATCACCAGGGAGCAGGATATGCCAGCGCCCTGATGGAGCATTATCTTTGCGCCGGCCGCCGGCGGGGGTTTACACAGTTTCGACTGGACGTTTGCGCTGACAATGACCGAGCCATCCGCGTTTATCGAAGGTTTGGATTCCAGGAATTGCGGGAGTGCTCCGCACCGGAAGCAGGACTCCGGTACCTCGCCATGGCCGCCCAGCAACCAACCGAATGAGCGTATGAAACGGGATGGACTGCGGATCGAGACAATTCGCGCCAGAGACCTTCAGACATTTTTTCTGAATTACGCGCAGAAAGCGGAAAGTCAGGAAATTTCTCCGATTTCGCAATACCGAGCCGAATCTCAATCGCAAAACCCGTACGCAGATGAAGCCGATCCCGGACTGCTCGCCGCATACATAGGGGACCGATGCGTCGGTTATCAGGGAATCGTTCCGGGCCTGCTCCGCACAACGAGCGGCCTCTCCAAAGTGTATTGGTGCACGGCTGCCTACGTGTTGCCTGAATTTCGCAAACGCATGGTCGCAATCCAGCTGATCAAAAAGCTTACGTCGCTGAAGAAGGATATCGTTCTAACAGGATTCGACAGCGTGGTGGCGGACGTGTTCAAGGGTTTTCATTTTCAGGAAATCGGCCCGCTGCGCTACTGCACGCTGCGCCCGGACCGCCTGGATCCATTCTCCTACCCCTTTCGGCGCTTCTATCGTTTGCAGAAAAAGTGGCCGGGCCTCCGCAAGCTATCGGAATCGGCGATAGCGATGACCCGGCGGCTGTCGTATCCAGGAGTGCGACGGGCATTTTATTCTTTGGTCGCGCGCCGGGCGGAAAAGGCTCTTGCAAACGTCCGGTGGCGGGAGTTGGGCCGCGTGGACGGTTTTGACGGAGTTCCTTGCGCGGAAGCGGGCAAGCCGCATTTCGAGCGCGATTCCAAAGCAATCAACTGGATGCTCGCATATCCGTGGATTCGCGAGGGCGCTGCGCCCACGCGGCCTCCCTATTATTTCTCCGAAGCTTACGAGAGCTTCCGCTATGCCGTTCTCGCGATCGATGGGCGTGAGGGATGCGGCAGCAGCGGCGTGACGCTGTCGCTTTTGCGTGATCGGGGCGAATCCAAGCTGAAGGTTCTTGACCTCCAGTGCGATAAACAAGATCTCGACGTTATTTTCTGGCTGATTTGTAAATACGCCGCGCAACATCAGGCCGATGAGATCGAAATGCCGGCAGAGTTTGAAAGCCGGATCGCCCTTCTTCCTCTTGGCTTGACCGCGATGAAGCGGGAACAGCGCCGCTACCTGTGCCACCCATCTTCCCAAAGCAGTCCGCTGGCGGCCGCGCTTCCGGATCTGGCGTTGTCGTTGTGCGATGGGGATTGCGCGTTCACGTAACGGCGAGCTCCCCCCGGGGGAAAAGGTTCACGGTACATTGTTCCACCGCCAAGATGCAGAACTTTACGCTCCGAAGGGGAAATAACGGCTAAAGATTTCCCTGCACCTGCTCCAAGTCGTTTGATCACGTGCCCCGCTTCTGGCCGCTCAATTGCACCGCGAGAGCGGGGGTGTGTACCCACCCGTACTGGGTTGGCCATTACGCCCTAGTTCGAAGATATCGGAAGGTGTTCGCCTGATTATGAAAATGCTTCGCGGCTTTCACGTTGCTTTCGAAACTTACGCAGGCACCGCGCCAAGGCGGAGCGAAGTGGCGCGCCGGCCCTATGGTATGGCCCTGGCTTTCGTCCTGTTGTGTTCCTCGCTGCTTTTCGTGCGGCCAGCGGCTGCTTCCACGGCGACCTTCCTGCGAACGGACAATACAACGCAGGGTAATTGGCACGGAGTCTACGGAGCCGATGGGTACTCAGTAGCGGGAGATTCCCAGAGCCTTCCGTCCTACGCTGCATTTACGCCGGTCAATCAAGACAATCATATCTGGAACAATGCCGGTCCGACGGAAACCAGAGACCTGGAGACCGGCGGCGGAACGGGAAGGATTGCGGCGGCGTGGTATGTAGACCACTTCTCGAACCCTCCCAACTTCAACCTCAATGTCAACATAACCGACGGAAATACGCACCAGTTCGCTCTTTATGCCCTCGACTGGGACAGCGGCGGAAGAATCGAAACGATTCAGATCACCGATGCGAATACGAACGCGGTGTTAGACACTCGATACGTTTCGAATTTCGTCAACGGGGTCTATTACATCTGGAACATCTCCGGGA
>JBEKTG010000359.1:0-5682 GCA_049516275.1 Candidatus Acidiferrales bacterium | reverse complement strand
ATCGTGTGTCTCACGTATCCTCACATCGGCAACGTGGGCACGAACGTCGAGGACGAAGAGTCCGCGAAACCTTATATCGAAGGCCTGGTCGTGCGCGAGTTTTCCGCGCTCTCTTCCAATTGGCGATCGAGTGAATCCGCGCAAAAGTTTCTGGAACGCCACGGCGTCCCGGTAATCTGGGATGTGGATACGCGCGCCCTGGTGCGCCATTTGCGCGACGTCGGCGCGCTGCGCGGTATCGTTTCCACCGACGGCGCTTCCGAACAAGAGCTGATCGCCGAGGCCCGCGCGCTTCCGACGATGGCCGGCCAGGAATTGGCCAGCCGCGTCACCTCGCGTAAATCATATGAATGGACTCGCGGTTCGATCGATTTGGCCGCTCCCATCGGCGTGGCCGCTACGGCAGCGGTCTCCGCGAACAACGGCGGCGGACGCCCGCACTCATCGCACAATGCCAACGGCGAATCCGGCAAGCGATTTCGCGTTGTCGCCTACGATTTTGGCATAAAGCAGAATATTCTCCGCCTACTGGTCGATCACGGTTGCGATGTCACGGTAATTCCGGCCAAAACTTCCGCGGAAGACGTGCTCGCGCTCAAGCCCGATGGCGTATTCCTTTCCAATGGCCCCGGCGATCCCGAGCCGATCGGCTACGCCGTCGCGAATATCCGCAAGCTGCTGGGACGCACGCCGATATTTGGCATTTGCCTTGGGCACCAGCTTTGCGGGCTGGCTCTCGGCGGCCGGACCTTCAAGCTGAAATTTGGACACCACGGGGCAAATCATCCGGTAAAAAATCTGCTTACGCAGAAAATCGAAATCACCTCGCAGAATCACGGTTTCTGCGTCGATCCCGAGTCGCTCGCGTCAAGCGATGTCGAAATCACCCACGTCAATCTGAACGATCACACAAACGAAGGCATGCGCCACCGCTCGCTGCCGCTTTTCAGCGTGCAGTATCATCCCGAAGCGTCGCCCGGCCCCCACGACGCCCGCTACCTCTTCGACCAATTCCTTAATTTGATGGCCACGCACAACCGTGCATAATATCGTGCGCCCCGCGCCGCTTTTGTGCGGCGCCATTTTCGGTAAGTCGTTCGTTGATTTGGATTTTTGTTTTGAAGAAATGCAGATCCCTCGCTCCGCTCGGGATGACAACGCAAGACGAAGAGACGGAAAAGACACCTAATGCCGAAACGCACGGACATCAAGAAAATCATGATCATCGGCTCCGGCCCCATCATCATCGGCCAGGCCTGCGAATTCGATTATTCCGGCACGCAAGCCTGCAAGGCCCTGCGCAGCGAGGGATACGAAGTCGTCCTCGTCAATTCCAATCCCGCTACGATCATGACCGATCCGGAAATCGCGAATCGCACCTACATCGAGCCGCTATCGAAGGAATATCTCGAAGCGATCATTGCGGCGGAGCGCCCCGACGCCCTCCTTCCGACCGTCGGCGGCCAGACCGGACTGAACCTCGCCGTCGAGCTCGCCGAGACCGGCATTCTCGAAAAATACGGGGTCAAATTGATTGGTGCGCAACTCGATGCTATTCGCATCGCCGAAGATCGCCTTCTCTTCAAGGATGTTTGCCGCAAACTCGGCCTCGAAGTTCCCGCGTCCGCCGTGGTCACTGACATTCAAGCGGCCATCAAGTTTGCCGACGAACTGGGCTACCCGGTTGTGATCCGCCCTTCGTTCACTCTGGGGGGAACCGGTGGCTCGATCGCTTACAACCACGAGGAATTTGTCGACGCGATCGCCCGCGCTCTGGACGCGAGTCCGGTACGCCAGGCGCTCATTGAGGAATCGGTCATCGGCTGGAAGGAATACGAGCTCGAAGTCATGCGCGACTGCCGCGACAACTTCGTCGTCATCTGCGCGATCGAAAATTTCGATCCCATGGGCATCCACACCGGCGACTCGATCACGGTCGCTCCCGCGCAAACGCTCACCGACAAGGAATACCAGCGCATGCGCGACGCGGCCGCCGCCATTATTCGCGCGGTCGGCGTTGAGACGGGCGGCTCCAACATCCAGTTCGCCGTCGATCCGGAAACGGGCCGCATGACCGTGATCGAAATGAACCCCCGCGTTTCGCGCAGCTCGGCGCTGGCCAGCAAGGCCACCGGGTTCCCGATTGCGAAGATCGCGGCAAAGCTCGCGCTGGGCATGACACTCGACGAGATTCCCAACGACATCACCCGCAAGACGCCCTGCTCCTTCGAGCCGTCCATCGATTACGTGGTCGCGAAAATTCCCAAGTTTCAATTCGAGAAGTTTCCCGGCAGCGACACCACCCTCACCACGCAGATGAAGTCCGTCGGCGAGGTGATGGCCATCGGACGCACGTTCCAGGAAGCGTTGTGCAAAGCGATCCGCGCGCTGGAGCCGAGCACGGCCTGGCGCCCGCCCGCCGAGGTCTCGACGGCCCTGTTGCGCGAAAAACTCCACGTTCCCGGTCCGGATCGCCTTCACTGGCTCTTTGAGGCGCTCGAGCGCGGCATGGGCCGCGACGAAGTGTGCGAACTCACGAAGATCGATCCGTGGTTCATCGCGCACCTCGAAGGAATGCTGGCGGTGGACAAAAGCATCGCCGCCACAACTCTGCGCCATTGCACCGCCGAATTATTGCTGGAGTCCAAGCGTTCCGGCGCGAGCGACGAAGAAATCGCCAAGCTTTGGAACGTGAAATCTTCCTCCGTGCGCTCGCGCCGCCACGAACTGGGCGTTACGCCCGTGTTCAAGCGCGTGGACACTTGCGCGGCCGAGTTCGAGTCGTTTACGCCTTACCTGTACTCCACCTATGAGCAAGAAGACGAATCGAATGCCGTCGACCGCCCTAAGATTGTGATCCTCGGAAGCGGCCCAAACCGCATCGGGCAGGGAATTGAGTTCGATTATTGCTGCTGCCATGCCTCGTTCGCGCTGAAGGAAGACGGCTACGAGACCGTAATGGTGAACTGCAACCCGGAGACGGTGTCCACCGATTACGACACCTCCGACCGCCTTTACTTCGAGCCGCTCACGCTCGAAGACGTTCTCGCCGTTCTTGAACGCGAGAAGCCGCAAGGCGTGATCGTGCAGTTCGGGGGGCAGACGCCGCTCAATCTTGCCATCGAGCTCAAGCGCAACGGCGCGAAAATCGTGGGCACCGACCCCGAGTCGATCGACCTCGCCGAAGACCGCCGCCGCTTCGGCCAGCTTCTCAACGAGTTGGAGATTCCGCAGCCGAAAAATGCCACCGCCCTCGCTCCCGAAGAGGCCGTGCAAGCGGCCACGGAGATTGGCCTGCCGGTTCTGGTTCGTCCGAGTTACGTGCTCGGCGGCCGCTCCATGGTGATCGCCTACGATTTGAAGACGGTGCACGAATATGTGGTGCAGGCCGCACAGATCGGCACGGCTTCCGATCCCAAGCGCCCCATCCTGATCGATCAGTTTCTTGAAGACGCCACTGAAGTCGATGTGGATGCCCTCGCCGACGGCGACGAAGTTCTGATCGCCGGCATCATGGAGCACATCGAAGAAGCCGGCATTCACTCCGGAGATTCCTCCTGCGTGCTTCCCGCCGTTTCTCTCAGGCAATCCGTTCTGGAGCGCATCCGCGATTACACCGCGCGCCTCGCCAAGGCGCTGCATGTCGTCGGACTGATGAACGTGCAATATGCGATTCAGCACGACACGGTGTACGTGCTCGAAGTGAACCCGCGCGCCTCCCGCACCATTCCCTACGTCAGCAAAGCCACCGGCGTGCCGCTCGCAAAGGTGGCCGCTCGTCTGATGACCGGCCGCAAGCTCCGCGATCTGAACCTGCCCTTCATTGAAACGAACGGCGTTAAAGAATTGCCCGTCCACGATTTTTATGCAACAAATTCCGCGGCGTCGATCCGGTTCTCGGCCCGGAAATGCGTTCCACCGGAGAAGTGATGGGCGTTTCGTCCAGCTTTGGACTCGCGTTTGCGAAGGCGCAGCTTGCTGCCGGCCAGCGATTGCCGCAGACGGGCGTCGTTTTCATAAGCGTCAGCGACCGCGACAAGAAAAATGTCGCCCCCGTCGCGAAAGATCTCGTTGCCGCCGGTTTGAAGATCATCGCCACGCGCGGCACGGCCGCCGCCCTAAGGCGCGCGGGCATCGAAGTGGAATCGGTCTATAAAGTGAATGAAGGCCGACCGAACATCGTCGACCTCATCAAAACCGGCAAAGTCAATCTGCTCATCAACACACCGCTCGGTCGCGAATCGTTTTACGACGAAAAATCCATTCGCCGCGCGGCGATTCGTTACAACATTCCGTGCATCACCACGCTGTCCGCGGCGAGCGCCGCCGCGCTCGGCATCCGCGCCATGGCCGGTCACGGAGCCGAGGTAAACGCCTTGCAGGATTTACATCGCCGCAAATCCTCCGCAGCCTCCGTGACGCCAACGCCATCTACGCCCGCAGCTCCCGCCGAACACTCGTAAGCATTTCGAAGCTTCGGTGCGCTCCGCGCTGCACTTCATCAGCAGTTACGACTTCGGCATACATCTGGCAGCCCGCAGAACCGCGTCCCGCCAGCCGATGTAGACTGGCCATCAGAATTTCCCGCGGCCGTCACCTGGCCGTCTTAAGAGACAACTTGCAAACCCCGGAGTGTCGCGTTTGAGCGCTCGAGCCGATTCGATTCCTGTGTCTCCTGCCAACGGGCAGTGGATTTACAGCCCGTGGCTCGATTTTCTCGTGGGATGCGGCGCGTGGTCGGCGCCTCTGCTTGCCATCGCCACGTGGATGACGCCCTCGCATACGCACTCCTGGACCGTGGCGTTCTACTTCCTCGCCATTCTCTTCAACTACCCGCATTTCATGGCGACGATCTACCGCGCCTACCACACCCGCGCGGAGTTCGAGAAATACAAGCTGGTCACCCTGCACGTCACTCTGCTGATGGTCCTGACAGGCGTGCTGCTGCATACCTTCCACTGGCTGCTTCCGTGGGTGTTCACGCTTTACATTTGCTGGAGCCCCTGGCACTACACCGGCCAAAACTATGGCTTGCTGATGATGTTCGTGCGGCGCGGCGGCGCGAGCATGACGCCGACTGAGCGCCGCTCGATTCGCATCGCATTCATTGCGGCCTACCTGATGCTGCTCGCAAGTTTCGAAACCGGCGGCTCGAACGATCCGCTCGTTCTTTCGCTCGGCATACCCGCGAAGTTTACCTTGCCCGCGCGGCTCGTTCTGGGCGCGGTGTTCGCCGTCGCCACCTTCATCGGCTTCCGCCGGTTAATCTCGCGCAGCAGCTGGGTAGCGATGGCGGCGCCGCTTACCCTCGGCCTCACGCAATTTCTCTGGTTCGTTTTGCCGACGCTGCTCGAATTACACGCCGCCTATCAAATCCCGCAAACGCGCTACAGCAGCGGCATCCTGGCGGTACTTCATTCCGCGCAATACCTGTGGATCACCAGCTACTATCAGCAGCGCGAGGCGCGCGCCGCAGGCCAGCCGCGCTGGCGCATGGCGACTTATTTCCTCACGTTGGTCGCGGGAGGCATCGCGCTGTTCATTCCCGGGCCGTGGCTGGTGAGCCGCCTGTTTCATTTCGACTTCACCACCAGCTTCCTCATCTTCACCGCCATCGTGAACATCCATCATTTCATTCTCGACGGCCAACTCTGGAAGCTGCGCGATTCGCGCATTTCGGCC
>JBEKTG010000358.1:0-4029 GCA_049516275.1 Candidatus Acidiferrales bacterium | reverse complement strand
CATGCTCGCGGACTGGACCGACCGCATCGCCAAGGGAGAGTTGCCGCCCGCGCCGTCGCGTCCGCAGGGAATCGAGCGCAACATCGTGCTCACCGCCTGGGAGTGGGGAACCGCGGCCACTTTCGCTCACGATGAACTCACCACCGACAAACGCCATCCCACCGCCAATGCCAACGGCACGATCTACGGTGTGGATTGGGGCAATGACGACCTGCTGATGGTCGATCCCGTGGAACACACCGCCACACGCGTGCGCCTGCCCGTGCGCGAAGAGGGCATTCCGCCAGGAAAAGTCCAGAGCATGCCGGAGCCCTCGCCCTACTGGGGCAAGCAGCTGTATTGGTATGACCCGGCTACACCCACGAACATGGCCATCGATAGCAAAGGCCGCGTCTGGATGCCCGCACGCTTTCGCAAACCGGAAAACCAACCAGCCTTCTGTAAAGAGGGTTCCAGCCTTCCATGGGCCAAGATGCAGCCGATCCCGCGCGGCTGGCGGCAGATGGAATACTACGATCCCAAGACCCGCCAGTTCACCATGGTGGACACCTGCTTCGACAACCACCACGTCACGATCAGCGACGACGAAGTAGTTTACGGCAGCGGCTCGCGAACCGGAGACATCGGCTGGGTGGACATCAAAGTCTGGGATGCGACCCACGATCCCGAGAAGTCGCAAGGCTGGTGCGGCGGATACTTCGACGTCAACGGCAATGGCAAGTACGATCCGGACGTCGACAAGAAATGGGTGCTCTTTGGCGAGTACGGAATGTCCGCCAGCCCGAAGGATAACAGCGGCTGGGCGGCTATTCCCGGAGTGCCCGGCCACATCGTGCGCATCGACCGGCACACCTGCGCAACCGAAGTCTACGAACCGCCCTACAACAATCCGGATGCGCCCGGCAAGCTCAGCTTCGGCCCGCGCGGCATTGACGTGGACACCAACGGCATCGTCTGGACGGCCCTCGCCGGCAGCAGCCACATGGCTAGCTTCGACCGCACGAAATGCAAAATAAAGACCGGCCCGGCCATCATGGACGGCCAGCATTGTCCCGAAGGCTGGACGCTCTATCCCATCCCGGGTCCGAAATTCAAGGGCGTCACGGACGAAATCACCGCCGACTATCATTATTACAACTGGGTGGACCGGTACAACACATCGGGGCTAGGCGATAACACGCCGTTCACCAACGGCACCGGTTCGGACTCACTGCTAGCGCTCAATCCCAACACCGGCAAGTTCGTTACGCTGCGCGTTCCCTATCCCATGGGCTTCTACCAGCGCGGCATGGACGGCCGAATCGACGATCCCAAAGCCGGCTGGAAGGGCCGCGGAGTCTACGCCGACTACGGCCCCAACGCGGACTGGCACATCGAACCCGCAGGGCTAAGCGCCCGCAGCGCCGTGGTGAAATTCCAAATCCGCCCCGACCCGCTAGCGAAGTAAGAAAAAAAGGGAAGTGACCGCCACGTTTCCGCCGTCGCCAAGACGCGGGACTCAACTGAATGGAGGGTTGAGTCCCGAAACCTTTATCGGAATCCTTCGGAGATGCGCTGCTTCACCCACGCCATTATCCTCTGGAATCCTGACGACGGCGGCGATGGCGGCAGGGTTCTCAGTTCCGTCACCTGTGTGAATCCCCGAGGAACGTCGAAAAGCGCGGGATCGATGGGAGCCGTTGAAAGCTCCGTTACCTCCATCCTGTAGGGGCGCGGCCGCGCATTCACCATGGACGGAGAGTCAGCATCACGACCCGAAGTGATGGTTAATTTCACCGGGAAGCCTCCTTCATTCGCGCCGGTGTGATGCACTTCGATCTTGTCTACCCTTTCGACCCCGCCAGACACCGCTCGGAAAACGATTGCGCCGCTGCCGGGGAAGGGTTCCCACGTCGGACATCCTCGCGGCGCTTGAATATCGATGTACCATCCGTCACGTTCGCTCTCTTCCTCTCGCGACACCGCTTGCGGACTGGGAACGCGCTTCTCGGTTCTGACGATGTGCTCGGCCGGGTAGCCAAACATAACCCTCTTTTCGCCCGTGTCGACGTCAGTCACGTTTATCGTGAGCGTTCCGCCGGACGGGACATTTGAGATTGAGCGAGGGCGCGCGTACACCAACTGTCCCTGCTCGTCGCTTTCGTGGCTCGTGTATTCCCGAGCGTCGAGATCCAGCTCCAACACCCGCTTGGCGTCGCACTGGTAGATCGTGGCCACGCGATGACCGAAGAAGGGAGCTGACGGACCTCCGCTCCACAGGGGATACATTCTATAGTCGCGAGATTCGCTGCGGGACCGGGTTCCACTGCTGTATTCCGTACTGCTTTCGCTATGCGCGTCCGTGGTAACACGCCGTGTGATCTTTAGATCGGAGCCGTAGCAAAGAGAAGCAATCAAAAAAAGGCAACAGAAGGTACTTGCGCGGTAATTGAAGGAGGGCACGAAACACTCCGCCTGACTATATCCGTTTCGCCGTCAACGGGAATTCTAACAGCAAACCATAGTTAATGCCTCAGTAACTGAAGGTGCCAGGGTCCCTTACGGCTTGGGGGCCAATTCGGCTGGCATAAGCGCGTTCGGTGGCACAGTTGACGATAATCCTTTGAAGTTGAAGCGCTGGGCGCGAGCGCCTGGCGCGACTTCGGCCGTGTAGAGGTTCCCCTTCGAATCCATCGCAATATGATGGAGTCCTTGGAAATTCCCCGGCTGCGGACCTCGTTTGCCGAACTGATAGAGGATTTGCAGAGTCTTGCGATCCACCACCACGATGTGCGAATTACCAAGGTCGGAGAGATACAGAAACTGCTGGTCCTTGTCCGGCGAGAATGCCAGCCCGCAAACCGAATCGGATGCCGGGCCGGCGCGGTTCACGAACATTTGTTTGATGTATACGCCCGCCGGTGTGAAAAGCTGCAAGCGTCGATTGGAGCGGTCCGCAACATAGACAATGTCATCGTTCGACACCATGATGCCATGCACCGGACTCGCGAATCTCTCCGCGCCCGGGCCTTCCGTGTCCAGAACCACCGGCAACGCCGTCCCACCGCCTCCACCCCTGCCCGCACCGGGAGCCGTCGCGGGACCGCCCGACGGACCCGGCCCGCCCGAGTTCGCGTCATCCTCCGGCGGCTTGCCGAACGCCCCCCACATGCGCTTGAACGCGAGCGTGTCCGCATCGAACACGATCACACGCCGATTCCCGTAGCCATCCGCCACGTAGAGTTCGTTGGTCTTGGGCGAAACGAACAAATCGCCGGGCTTGTTGACGCTCATGGGGTCCTTGCTCCCATGGCTTGTCGTGCGCCCGCCCAGCTGCTTGATGAATTGCCCGTTGTTCGTGAATTTGAGGATCATGTCGTCGGAGCGCCGCGTCTTCGATTGCCCGCTCGGGCTGCTGCCGCTGATCCACACGTTGTCCCTGTAATCGACGAACACATTGTGCTCGGCATCGGGCCAGTCGTACCCCGCGCCCTCGCCGCCCCACGCCTGTACAAAGTTTCCGTTAGCGTCCAATTCCACCACCGGCGGCGCGGCGGTTTTGCCAGCCCCGACAGTGCGCGGCCGGTGAATAATCCAAACGTTATCGTGCCGGTCGACGACCACCTTCGATACGCTCCCCATCACCCAGTTGTTAGGAAGCTGCGGCCAGCCAAGGTCCACTTCAAAGACGGGGTATTTGCCGGCGTAAGAGCCGTGCGCGGCGGCAACCTGACCGGGCAGCCGCGGACTCATGGGGAAGGCGAGCGCCAACGCAACCAAGCACGCGGCCAGGGCAAGACCTGTCAGTCCTTCTTTCTTCTTTGCCATCGCTTCGAGATACCCCCGCGGACCCACCTCCGGCTCGCGCATGGTACGCTTCTCCCGCACTCGACACAAACGAATTTGCCGGTGAGCTAAGCTGCGTGGTCAGGTGCAGGCGAAAGGGAACTGGGAGTTGCCCTTGACACCTTGCCGGCGCGGAAATAGCATCCGCCTTATGAAAAAACATACGTTTCTCGCTTCAGGTGTTGCGGCGATGTTGCTGTTGGG
>JBEKTG010000357.1:0-4359 GCA_049516275.1 Candidatus Acidiferrales bacterium | reverse complement strand
GATCAGGTGGTCGATGCTTCCCGAGAACGTGGAAGCACCCGTTGAAAACCTCTCCAGCATGGAAACTCCCGTTAACGTCTTTATCGAATCATGATCCAGGCTGCGCCGACGAAAGCGGCGGCCGTGGTCATGACAATCCAAAACACCGTCTTGAATGTCTGGTCCGATGAAGGATCTGCGTGATTCATTGGCTTTGAGTCCCCGAATTGGCAGCTGGCTGCAGCGTACTGATGTAGGCGGATATGTCGCGAATCACCTTTTCGTTTGCGAGCGACTTGGCCATGGGCGCCATGGCGGTGCCTTCTTCGTCTCGCGGGTCGGCGCCACGCCCGCCGCCATCGGGATTGTGGCACCCGCTGCAAAGCGCGTACCGCCGCTTTCCGATTTTGGCGTCTCCGCCGAGCACCGGAGCGTGCCTTACGGGCGCCAGACTCTCCACGTATTTCGCAATTACCGGAATGTCGCCTTCGGTCGGGAGGCTCAGCGCCATCGGCCGCATGCGCATGCCCTCGATATCGTCAAACTGAGCGCCGCGCTCTCCTGCCCGAAACTTACGGAGCTCGGATTCGACGTACCACGCATTCATGCCCGCGATATTCGGCGCTCCGATTTCGGAGCTGCCTTCGCCGTGCGTGCCGTGGCACTCCGCGCAGGTTTCGAAAAGCTCGCGTCCGCGGGAGGACGAAGAGGCGGGTGATGACGTGGCGTCCGTGCTGGCTCGCGCCTGGCAACCGGCCACTCCCAACGCTGATAACAACACCAGAGGCAGCCAACTCTTCATGATCTGGCGCACGATTTCAGGTCTCGCACCTTCGTTTCCAATCATCATTTGCGAAGCAGCGGATGTTATCAGCAGGGGGCCGTGGAAACAAGATATTCGCGCGTATTTTTTAAAAAATATGGACCCGCATTTCTGTGATACAAATCACACGGTTTCTTCGTCTTGGACTGGCTCGGCTTGGTGTACCATTGTGAAATTTCACGGGAGGAAAAATGTTATCGCGACGAGATATTTTGGTTGGAACAGGTCTTGCTGGAATTGCAGCTTTGGCCCGGCCCTTCAGGAATGTGCTGGCCAGCGCGGCGCAGCCAAAAACGCCCGTAAATTTCAAGGTCGCCGCCGGCGCGTGTGACTGCCACACACACATCTTCGGGGATCCGCAGAAATATTCGTTTGCCTCGCCGCGCGTGTACACTCCCGAGACTGCTTCGGTCGACGAGATGCGCGCGCTGCATCGCGCGCTCCATACGCCGCGCGTCGTGATCGTGCAGCCTACTGTCTATGGAACGGACGACGCCTGCACGATCGACGCCGTCAAGCAGCAGCTGCCGAATGCGCGCGGCATCATCGCCCTGGGCGAGAAAAGCACCGACGCCGATTTTGACGAGATGCACCGCGGCGGTATCCGTGGGATAAGAATCAACCTGGAAACCGGCGGACAGGCGGATCCCGAAGTTGCGCGGCAGAAGGTAAAGGTCGCTATCGAGCGCATCAAGGATCGCCCGTGGCACATCGAGCTCTACACGCGCTTGTCTGTGATCGAATCCATCAAGGACCAGGTGATGGCGTCGCCGGTGCCCATTTCTTTTGACCATTTTGGAGGAGCGCAGGGGCCTCTGGGCGTCGGCCAGCCGGGGTTCGACACGCTGTTGAGCCTGGTCCACAGTGGCAAGGCCTATGTTAAAGTTTCGGCGCCCTATCGCAGCTCGAAGCAGGCGCCCGATTATCCGGACGTCACACCGCTGGCAAAGGCGCTCATCGCCGCCAATCCCCATCGCATCACCTGGGGCAGCGACTGGCCGCATCCAGCCCAGATCCCCGGCCGGCCATTTACCGAAATCACGCCGCTCTACCAGATCGATGATGGCCGAGACCTGAATCAAGTCGCCACCTGGGCTACTCCCGCCGAGTTGAAGCTAGTGTTGGCTGAGAATCCGGCGCGCCTCTACGGCTTCTGAGGCACGCGTGATTTAGAATTCGGCCAAAGCCCGTGTGTCCCCCGGACGCGTTCGCCGAGGTGTATTTATCTTTCTCGGGAGCCTCAAAACCAGCCCCCAGCCCCTGCGGCGAGCATTCTCCGGTACTCCCCAGGCGCGATTTGGGATATATTTTAGGTTCTTAAGTGTGCCCGAAGTCTCTCGGATGGGCTTCCTGAGGTATTGGAGAGGTTAAACCATGGCTACTGCAATCAATCCCCCGGTTTCGGCCGTAAATGACCTGGAAGAAATCTGGGAGTGGATCGAATCGTTTGACGCGGTCTTGGAAGAAGGTGGCCCGAAGCTGGCCCGGCGCATCCTCGACCAGATCCGGGAGCGGGCGCGCCATGCGGGCCTGGAGATCCCATTCACGGCTAACACTCCCTATATCAATACGATACCGACCAGCCAGGAAGCGCCGTTCCCGGGCGACCAGGACATGGAGCGCCGGATCAAGAGCCTGATTCGCTGGAACGCGCTGGCGATGGTTGTCCGCGCCAACCGCGTTGAGCACAATATCGGTGGTCATATATCTACCTATGGCTCCGCAGCGACGCTGTTTGAGATTGGTTTCAACCACTTCTTCCGCGCCCGCACTCCCGCCTTCGAAGGCGACACCGTCTATTTTCAGGGGCATGCCGCGCCCGGGGTGTATTCGAGGGCTTTCCTGGAAGGCCGGCTTTCGGTCGAGAAGCTTGAGAATTTCCGGCGCGAACTGAAACCCGGGGGCGGCCTTTCGTCCTATCCCCACCCGTGGCTGATGCCTGATTTCTGGGAGTATCCTAGTGTTTCGATGGGACTTAGTCCCATCATGGCGATTTATCAAGCCCGCTTTAACCGCTATTTAGAGAATCGGGGCCTCAAGCCAGCCACCGACGCGAAGGTCTGGGCATTTCTCGGCGATGGCGAAACGGACGAACCCGAAACACTCGGCGCAATCACGCTGGCCTCCCGCGAGCGGCTCGACAATCTTATCTTCGTGATCAACTGCAACCTGCAGCGCCTCGACGGTCCGGTACGCGGAAACGGAAAGATCATTCAGGAGCTCGAAGCGGCCTTCCGGGGGGCTGGCTGGAACGCCATCAAGGTTATTTGGGGATCGGACTGGGACCCCCTCTTCGAGCGCGACACAGAAGGGCTGCTGGTAAAGCGGCTCGGCGAAATGGTCGACGGAGAGATGCAGAAACTCACCGTGGAATCGGGCGCCTATATTCGCGAGCACATTTTTGGGTCCGACCCGCGGCTCCTTGCCCTGGTGGAGCATTACACGGACGATCAGCTCCGCGCCCTTCGCCAAGGGGGCCACGAACCTCGCAAGGTCTACGCCGCCTACAAGGCGGCGGTGGACCACAAGGGCTCTCCCACGGTTATTTTGGCCCGTACCATCAAGGGCTACGGCCTGGGCGAAAGCGGGGAGGGCAAGAACGTCACGCACCAGCAGAAGAAGCTCGACGAAGAAGAGCTTCGCCACTTCCGTACGCGTTTCCAGATTCCCATCAGCGACGCGCAAATTGCCGACGCGCCCTTCTACCGCCCTCCCGACAACAGCCCGGAAATCGAGTACCTGCAGGCGCGGCGCGCCGAGCTGGGGGGTTACGTCCCCTCGCGAAGCGTGCGCTCGAAGCCGCTGGTATCGAATCATCAGGAGCTGTTCGACGAGTTTTACACCGGAAGCGAAGGCCGCGAAGTCTCAACCACCATGGCATTTGTGGGCATGTTGCGGAAGATGCTGCGCGACCCCGAAATTGGCAAGCTTGTGGTACCTATCGTTCCCGACGAAGCGCGCACCTTCGGCATGGAGTCGCTTTTCCGCAACGTAGGAATTTACAGCAGCCGCGGGCAGCTCTACGAGCCCGTCGATATCCACACCCTGCTTTATTACAAGGAAGCGAAAGACGGCCAGATTCTCGAAGAGGGAATCACGGAAGCGGGCTCGATGTCGTCGTTCATCGCAGCAGGCTCCGCTTACGCCACCCACGGAATCAACACCATTCCGTTCTTCATCTATTATTCGATGTTTGGCCTCCAGCGCATCGGGGACCTTATCTGGGCGGCCGCCGATATGCGCTGCCGCGGATTCCTCCTGGGAGGCACCGCCGGGCGGACCACGCTTTCCGGCGAGGGCCTGCAACATCAGGATGGCAACAGCCACATCCTCGCGCTTCCCGTGCCGAATCTGCGCGCCTACGATCCCGCTTTTGCGTATGAACTTGCCGTCATCATTCAGGATGGCATCGAGCGCATGTACAAGAAGGGCGAAAATATTTTCTATTACATCACCGTGATGAACGAGCCCTATCCGATGCCGGCGATGCCTGCTGGGTCGAAAGAGGGAATTCTCAAGGGGATGTACCGCTACCGCGCCGCATCGAATCCCAAGTC
>JBEKTG010000356.1:0-4031 GCA_049516275.1 Candidatus Acidiferrales bacterium | reverse complement strand
GGACCCTGTTGGCATGTCTCCGGCTTTATAAGATTTTCCTCGCGCCCTTTTTCGGCGGGGCCTGCAAGTATCATCCCTCGTGCTCCAATTATGCTTATGAAGCGATCGCGCGTCATGGCGCCGGGCGTGGCGTCGTGCTGGCGTTGAAGCGCCTGGGGCGCTGCCGTCCGTTCACTCAGGGCGGTTACGATCCGGTTCCGGAGACGCTGGAGACGCGCGTAGAGCGGCCGGACGTCGCTGCGCAGAGGCCTGTTCGATGAACGAGCTGTCGGACCAGGTTCGCGGGATTATTTTCGTCGTTCTGGTTTTGCTGGTGATTGGCGTGTGGTCCCACTTTTATACTCCCCCCGCTGTGCCCGTACAGAAAGGCGCCCCGGCCGCTGCATCGCAACAAGCGGGTTCGGCGCAATCACCTGCTGGTCCGTCTGCGATGAAGAGTGCGCCGGCACCTGCCGCGTCCGGAACTCCCGCCAAGATTGAAGCCGTGCAGGCTTCGGCGGAAAAGACAGTGGTCGTCCAGAGCTCGCTCTACCGCGTGGAACTCTCGAATCGCGGCGGCGTGGTGAAAAGCTGGAAGCTGAATAAATACTTCGACGACCAGAAGCCTCCCCGCCCGCTTGAGCTCGTGAATGCCGACGGTTCGCAGCAACTTGGCTGGCCGTTTTCGCTGGTGCTCGCCGATTCGCAGCTGGAGTCGCAGGCCAATAACGCGCTGTATCAAATGTCGCCGTCGTCTTCCGATGTGGTGGATGCTCCTTCCGAGATCACTCTGCACTGGAGCGATGGCCATCTCGACATCACAAAAAAGCTGACGTTCAAGCAGGACTACGATGTTTCCATCGACGTTTCGGCAAGTCTGGATGGCCGGCTGATTCCCGTCTCGCTCGCCTGGCGCGGAGGCTTTGGCGACAGGGCGGTGTACAAAGCGTCGCAGCTCGTTACCGTCTTCTACAAATCGAACGGCAAACTGAGTCTGCTGCAGTACAAAAAGCTGGGCGCGTCGGGAAACCAGGGCCAGCCGCTGGAGCAGGCCGGGCCCATGGAATTCCTCGGTATCGAGGACCAGTTCTTCACGGCTACTTTCCTGCCGGTGGACACTCCGCTTTCGCTCTGGGACTGGACGCAGGACCACAAAATTACCGTGGATGACAAACCGGCCACCGAACCTATAGCGCAGATGGCTGCTGGGACGCCGACGGCCGGGCCGCTACACATGCGGGCCTACATCGGCCCGAAAGACCTCGCGATTCTGAGCACCGTGAAACCCTCCCTTGAAGAGCAGGTCAATTTTGGCTGGACCGGCGTGATCGCCAAGCCGCTGCTTTTCATTCTGCAGTGGATTCACCGCACGATTCCGAGCTGGGGTTGGACGATCATCGCGCTCACGGTGGTGATCAACTTTGCTTTGTTTCCACTGAAACTGAAGAGCCAGCGCTCCATGCAGCGCATGGCCGCGGTGGCCCCGGAAATTCGCTCCATCCAGGACCGCTACAAGAAATATTCCATGAGCGACCCGCGCAAGCGCCAGATGAACGAGGAAGTGATGGCCATCTACCAGCGCGAAGGGATCAATCCGGTGGGAGGCTGCCTGCCGATGCTGCCGCAGTTGCCGATCTGGTGGGCGCTGTGGCGGGTGCTGAACGGAGCCATCGAACTGCGGCACGCGCCCTGGATGTGGATTCATGACCTTTCGGCGAAGGATCCGTATTACATTCTTCCCGTCTCGATGGCGATCATGATGTATTTCTCGACGAAGATGACGCCGCAGACGACGATCGATCCGTCGCAGCAGAAAATGATGTCGCTGATGCCCTTGATGATGGCGGCGTTCTTCATTAATCTTTCGAGCGGGCTGAACCTGTACATGTTTACGAGCAATTTGATCGGCGTGGGGCAGCAGTATTATCTCAATCGCACTAAGCCCCTGCCGGTGCCAAAACCTAAATTCAAGAAGAAGAAAGAATGAACGGAGAGCGCTCTTCCGCCCCCGGGCGGCCGGCAGCAAGACCCTATCCTCAGGGCGACGTGAAACTGGATGCCGCGCGCGCGGCCGAGGAAATGAAGCGGTTTCTGGAGCTGGCAATCCGGGAAATGGGGCTTGCGCTGGAGTACGATATTTCCGCGTCGGGCGATTCCGCGGAAACCGAGATCGTTATCGCGTTTCGCGGCGAGGACGAAGCGCTGCTTCTCGAACGCAACGCCGAGCTTCTTCTGGCGCTCGAACACATCGCACACCGTTGGCTGCGGCTTGATCCGCGCATGCACGATCGAGTGCGGTTCGATTGTGGAGATTACCGGAGCACGCGGCTGGAGGAGCTGAAGCTTTCCGCGCGCGTTGCCGCGCAGCGAGTGCGCGAGACCGGCCAGGCGTTTCGCTTCAATCCCATGTCCTCACGGGAACGCCGCGTGGTGCACCTGGAGCTGAACGGTGCGCCCGGCGTTCGAACAGTGAGTGAAGGCGCAGGCGACCGGCGCCAGCTGGTTGTCTATCCCTTGAAACAAAACGACTCTTCCGGGCGCCCTCGCTAAATATCGCAGGCTATCCCTCGATATCACCGTACGCCGATATCTCTAGACGTCGATTGCGAAGCCCTGTTTGCCCACGTTGAAGCATTGCGTGGCGCCGATCGAATCCCGCAATCCTGCTGTTTCATGGATGTGCCCGCAGAATAGATAGGCGGGTTGCTCCCGCGCAACCCACTCGCGAACTGCGGTGCTGCCGGCGTGTTTCCCGGGCGCATATTCGTCCAGCCGTGTGCCGGCCGGGGGACAATGCACCACGAGGTAGAGCGGTTTGATTCCGTTGAATGCGGAGAGGGCTTCGGCGATTTCCTCTTCAGAGTATTCGCCAGGAGTATCGAAGGGCGTGATGTTGCTGTAGCCCAAGCCCGCCCAATACGAGACTCCCGCCGGCGATTCGAGGGCTCGCAGCTTCCGGTGAAAATCCACGAAGCCCAGGCGCTCGGAAAGTTCTCGCGTGGACTGGTGCGTTTCATGATTTCCGGGAAGCACCCAGAGCTTCTCGCCGAGCGGTTTGAGAACCTCACCGCAGCGCTCCAGGCCTTTGCCAAAAGTCGCGAGGTCGCCGGCGTCGATGTAGACGTCCGCGGTCTGCGCCACAATGCGCGCGAGCGCTTTTAGATCGCCGTGGATGTCGCTGAAGACGAGCACCTTCACGGAGTAATTTCCTTCGCCGGCGGCTTTTGCATCCGCATCATCATCCGCGTGAACATTCCGGTCTGCAGCCATCCCTCGGCAACCACATTTCCGGCGCCGTCGAAGACCACCCGGTACGAGAACGGCTGCGGCGTGTGGCGGTTTCCGTTGGTGAAGCGGTGCTCGCTGAAATCCACAATGTGATCGCTGCTCTCGACGGAAGTACGTATCGTGGGAAAGCGCGAGAATACCCAGTAAAGCTGCACCTCGGGGAGTTGCAAGGCGCGCGCTACGAAAGCGTCGGATGGAGAATCCGGAACAAAGTAAAACGCCGGGTTTTCGGCGGTCCGCAAGTCGAACCGCGATTGATACACGCCGTTGGGAGTGCGGATCACGTCTCCCCAGTCGAGCAGCGAGGGCGGAATGGGAAGCGCGCCGACGCGCACGACAGCGACTTGATTTTCCTGAGCGAACTGTTGCACGCGGGCCAGGGCTGCGTGATGCGCCACGATGCAAAGGACCACATAAGCGACGGTTGCGCCGAAGCCCATCCTGCACCAGGACGAACGCCCGACGCGGAAGCCCCAGCCATGCACGCCGGGAAGAAAAAACAGCGCTGCAAGGGCTGCGCTTGCGAGGGCCACGATCCAGAGATGGAATGGATAGCCCGTGAAGAGTGCAATGCCCCATACAAGTAGACCGGCGACGCTGAACAGCGCCCACATTCTGGTTGCGCGTGAATTGCTGAGAGAGCGCTCGTGTGCCTCGCTGTTATAAACCCATGCCACGACCTGCGGCAGCAAGACACACGAACTCAAGATAAAATCGATGATGAACATCAGGTCCCACGCCACGCGCTTCTGCGAGAAAGGCGT
>JBEKTG010000355.1:0-7374 GCA_049516275.1 Candidatus Acidiferrales bacterium | reverse complement strand
TCGTAGGCGAGCTTCAAGTGGTGAATCACGAAGCACAGATCGACTGCCTCGAATTTCCCCGGTTTCGGGTCGTAGATATCGACGCCCCAGCCTCCATCGCGAGTCTGCGGCGGGGGCTCCCAATTTCGCGCAAAGATGTTGCTGGAGGTCGCTTTGCAATAAGGCGGCGGATCGAGTTTGCGATTCTGCGCGCCGATCCATATGCGTCCCTTGCTGTCCATCTGCGCGTACGCGGCATTCACCGAATCCTCCGGCCACGCCAGCTCGTCTCCCCAGTAAGGAGAAGGCGCCGCATTCACCTGGCTCGCCCCCATGGGCATCGTGGCTCGTTCCTCTTCATGCCGCAGCGGAATCTTGACGGTCGAGACAGTGCTTTCGCTAGGATCGACAATCGTCACCGTTCCCAGTTCCCAATCCGTGTTGTAGATGTGCCCGTACGCGTTCATCGTCGGATTCCGGACGTCACTCGCGACGATGCCGTGCAGAAACGTATTCCACTGCCCGATATCCCACAACGTAAGAACCACGTTGCGTTCAATTCCCTGCGGCCGAGGCGGAGCCGGGGGCACTTCGCCGCGCGCGATCCGGTCGGTCCAGTCTGCAAACATCGCGAACCCGCGGTCATGCCCGAAGGTGGCGTTGAAGGTCGCCGTCATCTCCGCGCCGAACTGCCCCGACAGGATGCGCCGCTCCCATGCATGAGCGCTGGCGTCAAACTTCCCCAGGCTCGCTGGGAATTCGCGCGTGGCCTTATCGCCGATCTGGTGGCACATCTCGCATTCCGAGTGCAGCCCGTCGATCCAATACGACTGCGACTTCGAATATCCGGGCGTGTAATTAGGATCGCCCTGCTGGGATCGCTGCGTGCCCGACGTCTTGATCGGGAACGCGCTCTTCGGGGGGACCTCCATGAGCGAATACCAGTAGCTCGACGGATAATACTGCGCCGCGGCGCGCGCGTCCGGAGCCACCAAGGCCTTCAGTGCCAGCGTCTGGCCGCGCTCCGCGTCGACCGGTTCCGAGTCGACCAGGCCATAGCCTCGCACCCACACCTTGTAGTGCGCCTTCGGCAGATCGGGGAGCAGATACCGGCCGCGGTCATCCGTCACAACAATCTTGCGAAACTTGGTGGGTAACTCCGTGGTTTCCGCGATGACCCAGACGCCCGCTTCGGGGCCGTTTGTGCTGGTCACTACGCCCCCAATATCGGCGGCATCGAGTGAAACCTGACCCGCCCCCGCCTGGCGTCCCATCCCCCCCGCATTGGGGCGCTCCGCGGCTCGGCCTATAGCCAGCACGGCGGCGAATACGCCACAAAACACGACGATTATCGCCAGAAGCCGCAGAATAACGCACTTCATCGCTTCTCTCCCCAAGGTAAACCCGTTGCAACAGGCCCCGAACGTGATACAACATCCTCCGTTTATAAAGCAAGTGTACTCGTTTCCTGGCTCAGGGGCCTCTTGTTGCCTCGCCATTCGTGAAGAAATATACTCGGCGGGATTTGCAGCAAAGAATTCTCGAAGCCGAAACCGCGAAGAGGAATCCATGAAGAAGTTTGCATCGGCGCTGAAGCTCCAAGGGCGAGGTGAACTGCGTAGGCTTCTTGCCATCAGCGCATTCCTTCCGCTGTTGCTGTTTGCCCGGCCGGTTTCGGCGCAGGAGCTGCAGGATTTCTCCAAAGTTGATGTGCAAACGCAAAAGGTGGGCGGGAACATATATATGCTAACCGGCGCCGGCGGAGACATCGCCGTTTGCATCACCAACGACGGGATCATGATGGTCAACTCCAGCTTCTCCCAGATGTCCGACAAAGTCGAAGCCGCCGTTAGAACGCTCAGCGACAAGCCCGTGCGTCTGGTGGTGGACATGCACTGGCATCCCGGCGACACCGGCGGGAACGCCTACTTCGAAAAAAAGGGAGCGGTGATCGCCGCCCATGAAAACTCCCGCGCTATCATGATTTCCGGCACGATGCGCGACGGCGTCAAATATGATCCCTTTGCCAAAGAAGCGATCCCCACCTTTACCTATACCGACCACGCCACTTTTTATTGGAATGGCGAGGAGATTCGCCTCATACACTATCCGCACGCGGACACGGACGGTGGCACCGTCGTTTACTTCGCCACATCACACGTGCTCCATTCAGGAGACAGCTATCGCACCGATGGATTCCCCATCGTGGACTGGGAGCATGGCGGCAGCGTTAAAGCCGTCATCGCGGCGCTCGAGGATATGATCGCCACTTATCCGCCCGATACAAAAGTGATCCCCGGCCATGGGCCCCATCCGATGACCGTTGCCGACATCAAGCCCTACATCGAGATGCTTCGCGATGCCAGGGGACGCGTGGAAAAAGCCGTCCGCGAAGGCCAGACGCTCGACCAGATGAAGAAAGAAAAAATCCTATCGGGATATGAGAACTATTCGCATCACGTCTCCTTCGAGCACTTCACCGAAGTGCTGTACAGAGAAGTTTCCGAAAAGAAAGAGTAGGCTCGCGGAAGAGAGCCGTTGCCGCAATCCCGTGAGGCGAAACGAGCATGGAATGATCGGAAGAATGCCGGGAGGTCCTGTTTTCCTTCTGTTGCTGCCTCAGATTCATAAGGATGGAACAGCCGTCCTGCTGGAAGATTATGCAAACGTCCCGCTTTCCGGACCCACGCGCCACACCGCCGTTGATTCGGGGTTTGTGCCCATACCGGGCGCCAAAAATGGAACCATCAATTTCAAGGGCGAACTCGCCCGCGTCACTTCTTTGCGCTCGGAACCTGCGGACGCTCCGCTGGCGGCCTCCCGCTTGTTCGTCGACGACGAAAATGGAACGCTCTACATCCTCGACAAGAGCACCAAACAGTTCACGCCCTACCTTCGCTTTGTGGATATCTTTCCCAGTTTCCTCGCCAACTCCGGCCCCATGGGTGTCGTTTCTTTCGCGTTCGATCCCGACTACGCAAAGAACGGCAAGTTCTACACCGTTCATTCCGAACGGCCCGGCTACGGCCCGGCCATGCCGACGAACGCGCAGCAGCCCGGCCTGAATTTGGACGGCTACACCGTAACTCCCTCGTTCAATCGTTCCGCCGAACAGCCCCATGTCGAGTGTGTGCTCATCGAATGGACGGACACCAACATTCGCAACGCCACCTTTGAAGGCACGGCGCGCGAATTGCTCCGCATCGGGTTCAATCACGGCAGCCACATCATGGGGGATTTGACGTTCAATCCCATCGCGCATCGCGGCGATCGGGATTATGGAAATCTCTACGTCACCGTGGGCGAGGACTTTGCTGGCGAAATAGCAGGCCCAGGGCAAACCCTCGCGCAACAGCTCCAGGGCAAACCCTCGCGCAACAGCTCAATATTCTTCACGGGAAAATTCTGCGGATCACTCCTGACATCCGTCTGCGTCCGAAGGACCTGCTCAGCGCAAACGGCCGTTACCGGATTCCAACCACAGGCTCCGACGCGAATCCATTCATCTCAGTGCCCAACGCCCGCCCCGAAATCTACGCGTACGGCTTCCGCCATCCGCACCGTATGACTTGGGACGCTGCGACGAAAACCATCCTGGTGGACGATATCGGCGCAAATTCCTGGGAAGAAGTCGACATCATCTACAAGGGAGCGAATTACGGTTATGCGGAGCGCGAGGGCAACGAACAGTTCTTCACGCGTCCCAATGTCGCCAGCATCACGGGCAGCCAGATGAATCCGCCGGTTCCCTTTCCCGAGCATGATCGGCTCGCGGTGGATGGCCTTGCCGAGCCGGTGACTCCGCTTTACCCGTCCGCGGTCTACAGCCACCAGGATGGCGACGCGATCGGCAGCGGCTTCGTCTACCGCGGCAAGCGAATGCCCGCGCTTCGCGGTAAGTACATCTTCAACGACATTTCCACCGGCCGGATTTTCTACTGCAATTTGGATGAAATGATTGCGGGGCACGGAGAACGCAACAAGCAAGCCGAGATTCACGAACTGCAGATTATGTACAAGAGCCCCGATGCCGCCCCCGGAGAAGCCCCTGTAAAGCGGCGAATGTATGACATCGCCGCCGATGCGTGGGCGCGCAAGGGAGGCACCCCTGCCGTCGCGGGCCGCGTGCTGCCTACGATCGCCAACGCCACCACTCCCCCGAAGACCGACCCCGAGGGCATCCCTTACCACGGCGGACGCGTCGATCTGCGTTTGGCTGTCGATGGCGACGGCGAAATCTACGTCCTGACGAAATCCGACGGCATGATCCGCCAACTGACAGCCGTCGTAGTTCCTCCTCCTGGTTCCGCGCCCACTCGCGACAAGTGAATTGCGCACCTACCCAGGACATTCCCCAAGCGTGACTCAGCATCAGATCATCGCTGGCCAGAAAGGTCTCGTGACGATAGAATTCTCCTCCAGACAGATTGAACGGGAGATGCCCATGCGGCTACAAACTAGGTTCGCTGTGTTGCTAGGCTTGATCGCTTTCTGCTGCTTCGTGTCCCCCGGCGCGACAATTACCGGGACTGTGAAAGGTACTGAAGGCGCGCCGTTCCAGGGTGCGTTCGTCGAGGCTCAAAACACGAAGACGAGGATTACGGTAATTGTTCTTTCTGATCCCCGTGGTCAGTATCAAATCCCTAATCTGCCGGCCGGAGAGTATCGCTTGACGATACGCGCCGTCGGCTTCCGCACCGACCCTAGGACAGGAGTAAAGCTCGCGGCGGACCAGAACTCCTCCTACGATTTCGCTTTGCAAAAGGGCGCTGTCCGCTGGAATGACCTTTCCTACTATCAAGCCAGGAAATTCTGGCCGCCCGCAAAAGGGAAAGACCTGATTGACGCGAACTGTTCCACCTGCCATTTGTTTCAGACTCGCATGGCTTCCGTAACGCGCGACGCCGATGGCTGGAGGGACCGCGTCGAGTACATGCGCACAGCGATGCACTTCAACACCTGGAATCTCACCGACCAGGACGCCGAGGATATCTCATCGTACCTGACCAAGTTGTTTGGCCCCGATTCCGTGCTTCCCAAATCTCCCGCGGACATGCCGGGCTACAGTGACACGGTTCGCCCCTTCAGCAGCGACGCTTTGAATATTGTGTACGTCGAGTACGACATGCCCGGACCGAGCCGTATGCCGTTCAGCGCCGCTCCGGACAAAGACGGCTATTTGTGGATTCCCGACTTCGGCGTTGCCAACAAAATCACTCGCCTCGATCCCAAGACCGGCGACATGCAGGATTTCTCCGTTCCCAACGTAGGAACCGCTGCCATTCATTCGGCCGTGCCGGCGCCCGACGGCTCCGTCTGGCTCACCGAGCAGGCTTCCAACAAGATCGGACGGTGGGACCCTAACACCCGCACAATAACCGAATATCAAGACGCGTATACTCCCGGGAAAGAAGGGATCGGCGCGGGCGGCTCGAAGCACACGATTCGCATCGACCCGAGCGGAAACGTTTGGGCCAGCGGTTCTCCCCTCACAAAATTCGACCCGGAAACCAGAAAATTCACGCGTTTCGAGGAAGTGAAGTCCAGTTACGACGTAAAAACGGATAAGAACGGCGACGTCTGGTTCACCACCGGTTCCCGGGGAAATAAGATCGGCAAAGTCGACGGCAAGACAATGAAGGTTTCCGAATGGACCATGCCGACCGAGAAGTGTTTTCCGCGGCGGATGGAAATAGGCCCCGATGGAATGATTTGGGTCGCCGAATTCAACGCCGGCAAAATCGCGCGCTTCGACCCGAAGACGGAAACCTTTAAAGAATATCCTCTGCCGGGACCGGAACCCACTCCCTACAGTACGGGCTTCGATGCCGATGGCTATCTTTGGTATGACTCCCATCACATGGACGAACTCGGCCGCTTCGATACCAAGACTGGCCAGGTAATCGAATATCCGGCTCCGCACTCGGAGCTCGCCATGCGGGAATTCTTCCTCGATTCGCAGGGCCGCATGTGGTACGGCACCAATCCGAACAACAAGGTCGGCTATTTCTATCTGGCAGGTAAGAGCGAGCGGACTGAATCCGCTCGCAAATAGACGCCCAATCCACCGAATCGCCAGCGCGACGCTGACATCCCGTGCCGCAAGAAGAGCAATGGGCGCGCAAGTTGCCCCGGGGGACCGGATTCGCGCCGAGAGTACTTCGTGATCTCCAATGCCTTTGACTAACTAACTCTTCCCGGTTAATTCCCTATATGCGACTACGGTGAAGCTTGGGCCCCCCGGGGCGTTTGCTGCTGGCGAATCGGTTTCGCCGAAGGCTCGTTTGACGTCGTCCAGAGATTTGCCTTGCGCGACCATGGCCTTGACCTTGTTGTACTTGTCCTGAATAAGATCGAGCTTCTTCTGCACGTCGGCCTTGGTCATCCTATCGCCGTGCCCGGTCAAGTAGGTGTCCGCGTCAAGGCCGATCAAGCCCTTGGCATTCTCGATCCAGCCGGCAGCGGAGCCATGCTTCTCTAAATGAATACCCGTGTCGTCATTCCGGCGGTTCGTGGTCAGCAGGTCGCCGCTGAAGACGACTTTCTGGTCGGGTAGGTACACGACCGTATCGCCGCTGGTATGCCCAGGCGCCCAGTGGTACAGGCGAATGTGAATGCCATCGATCGTCAGCTTGGCGGTTTTGTTGTAGGTCTTGGTTGGCAGGCGATCCTGGGGCGCAGGGTTACGGCTGCTGGCAGAAGCTTCCATCTCCTTTTTGCAGTTCTCCTGCGCAACGATGGTTAACCCTGCCGGAAAAGCGGCCAGTCCGTTGACGTGGTCGCCATCGCTGTGCGTAATAATCGCCGCATTCACAGCCTTGGGAGTGATTTTGGCAATCTCGGCGATCACTTCCTTTTCTGAATCCGTCGTTGTTTTGGTATCCACAACAATGACCCCGGTGGTGCCGACGATAATGCCGTCGTTAGAACCCACGCCACCCTGAATCCAATAGATGTTGTCCTTGATCTGCGTCACTTTAATCGGCGAAGCCTGCTGTTGCGCGCCCGCAAGCGTCGCAAACGCGAATAAACTCGGGATCGCGACGACTGTGACGAGAAGATGTTTTCCGAATCGCATGTGCCCCCCGCTTTCCTTCGATGTCGGTTGGAACCGGGCGCTATGGTAACTCCGTTCAATCCGTTTCCAAAGCCGATCGGCGTCACGTCGCAGATCGCGGCCCGTGGGCAATCTATTTTCGTGATCGCAAGTCGAACGGGGAGTTATGGCACAAGTGCCAGATAAAGAACGCTGAACGAGCGCAAGCAGGTTGTAGCGTAAGTATCTGTAATGTGAGAAATTGGGGAGAGAGCGCCCGTAGCTCAGTTGGAAAGAGCGTCTGCCTTCTAAGCAGAGGGTCGGGGGTTCGAATCCCTCCGGGCGCGCCACTCTAATTC
>JBEKTG010000354.1:0-4043 GCA_049516275.1 Candidatus Acidiferrales bacterium | reverse complement strand
CCAGCGAATCGCAAGGGAGACGCTCTCCAGGTTGGACGATTAGGCAATTCACCCGTTCTCCCTCATCACTGTGGAGGAGTTCATCGAGGCGAGGTTCAAGCCCAATGTGATTTGGGCATTAAAGCATGCGGGCCAAAAACACTACGACTATATTCTGAACAAAGCACGTCATTCCTGCGCTTGGGGATGTAAAGTTGCGCATGTTGATAGGGACAAAGGTGCAGGCGCTAGTTAAGCTGAAGATTGAAGCAGGGTATTCCGTGCAGACGGCGGTACACATTCGGAACGCAATCAGTGTGGTTTTCAAGCAGATGCCAAGCTGACGCGCACCTATTCCGGCGACAACCAGGCCCACGGAGCCCGGATGCCAGAAATGAACCGCAAAGAAGCGCATGCCCTAAGCTTCGAGATGGGGAAACAACTCCCGTCGCTGTTACCGCCCACGGTGCGGACCGCGGCGCTGCTGTCGATGACCACAAGCCTCAACGTGGCGGAGATGTTAGCGCTTCGGTGGAGCGGCTGAACCTGACCGGCGAGAAGATAATTGTCGGGGCGGAGATGCTGAATCCGTGCTCATTGGCTATAGTAGTTCTCCCGAACTGTGGTAGCCGCGCTTTTGGAGCTCAAGGCCGGATCTCCAGTTAGCCCAGTAAAAGACTGCGCAGTAAGAAGGGGCGCTCTTGCCGCGCCGCCGGGTAAGGATGGTAAAAAGGCTCAAGCGGACGACTGTCGGTTTGCCGCAAAGAAATAGTCGGCGCGAACCGCGCGCCGCGCGGGCAGACGATGCTCCGGTCATTTGAGAACAACTCGACGCTGTGCGGGCGTAGGCCGGCCGGTAGCCTCACGGTCGAAGTGCACGGCCGCCTCCTGCCGCCCTCGCATTTTCACTCGATGGCTACGTCGAAGTTCTTGGGGAGGCCGTGCGGGTCTAGGGCCCGCTCATCCAATAACGCGATGGTGACGTGGGCGCCGGGCCTCCAGTAGGGCTCGCCCCGCTCATTCATCCAGCGACACGACTGCTTCGGAATAAACTCGAGCAGCCGAAACTCCAAATTGTCGAAGTTCTTGTCGCGGGCGAATCGTTCGTCGATGTCGATCACGACTTTCGTTTGATAAGGGCCGCGGTAGAGGTTCGTCTGCAGAAGCTTGGAGTAAATCACGAAGAGTGAATCGCCGGCCGCGGCGCGGTTCAGATTGAATTGGAACGTCACCTTGCCGCCCGCTGTCTTTGCCGGGGCATAGACCGGCTGCAATTCGAGCCGGGCCTTTTCTTCATCCATCTGCTTCTGTTCGAGCTGCTGGCATGCCATGGAAGAATCCTCCGGTTTGGCTAGGGCGGCGAAGATACAAGCGGCCATCCACACCTTCCCGGTGCATACCATTATAGATTTCTTTACTTGGGATTGAACACGTGCAGCCCCGGAGTCAGGCCGGTAGGCGTGTCGCCGGACCGCGGCAGCTCTTTCCCTCCCGCTTTGCGCCATAGAGCGTATTCATTCGTGCCCTCCTTCTTCGGACCGCGTTTATCGGCGAGACCGGGATGCGGAAGCGCTTGATGATCGGGCGGGATCTCGATCACTTTCCCATCTTGCGTCTCACGCGCAGTTTTCAGGGTCGAAGCGATCCGGTCCGAATCGGCCTTCTCCCGCAGGACGTCCCCATAAAAGCTGCGCGTCATGAAGGCTTGCGTCTGCACCTGAAAGCGGTTAGCGATCTGTTGGGCGAGGCTCGCGTCGGGACCGGCTTCGGCATCGCTTGAGAAGCTTTCCGCCCAACTCGACACACCCGTTCGGCAGGCGTACGAGACAAAGCGCCCGTCTATCGAGAACGCCTCCGCATCCGAAGAACCGATTTCGGACGCGCCAAAATTCACGTCCGGACTGCTGTCGTAGTTCAGCTTGATGGCATCTGGCTGGCCGTGGGAGAAGAACAGCACATCCTGCAATAAGAATTTCCCCAAGAAGCCGCCGGCCTTCGTTTTGATCCGGGTATTGATCAGGTCCACTATATCGCTCCCGCTAGCCACCTTTTGCAACACGATGCCTTTCTGGTCCTTCAGGAGCTCGAACGCCAGTTTTTCGAAATTCGTATAGCCGACATCGACGTAAGCGAGCGTCGTCTGGTCGGCGGCCCGTAAAGTGGGAACTCCCGCCCAACTGGCGCCGGCAAACATCATCTTCAGCCAGAAGCTGTTGTAGTCCATTTCGGAGCCACAGAAAATGATGTTCTCGCGGTAAACGGCGAGTTGCACGGGGACCACCGTCGAGGTTCCCGCGGGAGCCGTCGCGGTCACCAGTGCGGGCCCTGCCGTTGCGTCCACATCGGGTCGATAGCCATCTTTTGTCACGGTGATGCTATAAGTTCCGGGTGTGATCTCGCCATAGTCGGCGAGGCCGTATTTATCGGTCGTCCTGGTTCCCAGACCAGGTGCACTGACATCCGCATTAAGGAGGGGCAGGTTCTGGTTGTCGGTAACCTTGACGGCGAGATAGGTCTTGGGCGCTCCGCAGGTCGATACGGGAGCGGCCACCGGATCCTCGCTGCACGACTTCCCGGCCTGACTATCGCTGTTCGCGTAAACGTCCGGGGATGGAGGCGCTGGCGCCGGAGCGGGAACTGCTGGAGGGCCGGACGCATTGGTGGTGCCACAAGCATCCATTTCTGGCTCATCGGCAGAGCACTGATTCTGCGCCGGGTCGCCATCCGCTGGAGGGGTCGCGGCCGGACCATTGTCGGGGGTCGGCGGCGGGCCATAATCCGCTGGGTCCTGTGACGGCAGAGGATGCGCCGGGGCGTTGGATGCGGGCGGTGGGGCTGGCGGGCCCATTTCCGCCGGAGGCTCGTTCGGAGTCGTCGCCGGTGCCGGATCGCCAGGCGAGCAGGAATTTTTTTCTGGATCGTCCGCCGAACAACTGTTCTGCGACGGATCGTCCGCGGACGACTGGCCGGATTGCGAGGAACTACTATCGTCTGGATCTTGGCCGTCCATCGCAAGAATTCTTTCTCAGGCTCTCCGCTGGGCAAGCTCTTGCTTGGTCCGGGAGGCCAGTTCGTCGACCTTTAGCGCACTTCGCAAATTCGAATCGCGGAGAATTCTTAATGCCCATGCGTGTTCCGGCCGCATCTCGAAGTCCAAACCCCAAACCAAGCACAGGTTGATGAAACGGGCAACCGAGGCTTCCGTATCGATGCCGTAGGAAAAAGCACGGTTGATGGCCGATTCGATGAAGCGGCGATAACCGCCCTCCATTTGAGCGGTTTGCGTTGGCCACAATTCGGCCAGGAGTGACATCATTTTCTCCACGAACCGATCCCTCATTACTGCTTGGAAGACGCGCATTTGCTCTGCACGAATGCATAACATCAAGGTATCCTAACACGGCCCTTTCTCAATCCCCATCAGGAGAGGTTTACAACATACTGATGATGCGGAGAGAAGGTTAGGCAACGGGTAAGAAGTCCGGCCTTCCCAATTGCTGCGCGGCTCGAAGATCTTCCCGTCGGTGTTCGCGTTCACCGCGGCGGCTCGCCGAAAACTGAGTGATCGGAGACACCGGCAGTCTCGCGCACGCATTCGCGGCGTCGCGCTTGGCCGCCGCAACGGGACCCTCTTTGGACGTGGCCAGGGCGGCAAAACCGCTGCAGTGTGGTCGGAAGGTCCAAGGAAAACAATATGACCCGTTACGCGGATGTCGGCTGGTAAACCTGTCACTGCTCCATATACCCCGATGTCACATAACCGCGAGCTTGCAGCACGAAGGCGATCTGATCGAAACCCGGCGGTTTAATCTTCCTCCCGTTCGCGACGTATTTGTTGAACGCGGGAAGTCCGGAGGTGCCGCGCGCTATCACGTCCGCCTGCGCTTGCAATGCAATAAATGCCGGCAAATCGTCGGCGTCGTCGCCGACCCCCAACCGGTCCAGCGCGGCGGTGTTGGATCGCGGGAATATGATGTAGACGGTCGGAAAGTTGTTGTTGGCGTAAACCTCCGCACACCGCTTCGGAAACCCGCCCACGTTCAGGAACACTTTATACGAACACT
>JBEKTG010000353.1:0-4047 GCA_049516275.1 Candidatus Acidiferrales bacterium | reverse complement strand
ACCGGCCGCGCCAACCATAAGCTCGTCGTCAACGCTACCGCGCCCGCCACGAATAGCCCCGGCAGCAGGGGATATCCAAACGCGCGATAAGGACGTACAAGATCGGGTTCCGTCCGTCGCAAGCGAAACAGCGCGATCACCGCCAGCCCGTAGAAAATCCACGTTGCAAACACGAATAGCGACGTGAGGTCCTCGAAGGTACCCGAGAGCGCCATCACGCTGGCCAGTACGCACTGAAAAATCAATGCGTTTCCCGGCGTTCGGAATTTCGGATGAACGCGGGCGGCCAGGCGGAAGAAAAGCCCATCGCGCGCCATCGCATAATCCACCCGCGCTCCGCTCAGGATCGACGAATTAAGCGTCCCCAGCGCGGAAACGACCATCGCCAGCGTGATCCACAGCGCCGCTCCGTGCCCAGCAAAACTCTCCACCACGTCGGATGCCACGTGCTGCGATCGCGCCACCTCGCCAAAGGGAAGCGCATAGAAGCACACGGCGTTGAACAGCATGAAGACTACCGCTGTGAACAGCACTCCCCCCACTAGTGCCCGTGGGATGTTGCGTGTGGGATCGCGGACCTCCGAGCCGACGAGATTGAGGTCCTCCCATCCGTCGTAGGCCCACAGCGATGCCGCCAGCGCCGCGAGAAATCCGCCGAAAGTGCCCCATCCGAGCGAGCCGGGCCAGAGCGGGTGAAAGTTCGCAGAGCTCCCGTGCGCCAAAGCGAATCCCGCCGCGATAATCGCCAGCACCGACGCAACCTTCAGCAGGGTCAGCGTCACCTGCACCCCTCCGCCAAATCGCACGCCGAGGTAGTTGATGAACGTCATCAGCACCAACGCGGCCACCGCGAGCGGCTGCGCCCACGTAAAAGCAAACTCCGAGTGCTGCTGCGCAAAGAAGGGAAGGCGCAGGTGAAACACGTAAATCGGCGCCGCAATCGCAGGCGTCAAAAATGACCAGAACCGCAGCAGCCCCGCGGCAATCGCCGCCGCCGACGCGGGCCGCCCCACGATCGAGTGCATCCATCCAAATAAAAATCCCCACACCGGCCCGAACGCCCGCCGCAAATAGGCGTACTCGCCGCCCGCCTCCGGCATCGCCGCGCCAAGTTCGGCGTAGCTGATCGCGCCGAACAGCGAAAGCAAGCCCCCCGCAATCCACGCCGCGAACACCACCGAGACCGAACGGCCCTCCGCCGCCATCTCGCTGGGCTTGAGAAAAATTCCCGTGCCGATCATCGTGCCCACGACGATCGCAGCCGCCGCCCAACTCCCAAGCCCGCGGACCAATCCCGGCTGCGTTTCCGTTCGTTTCAGCGGAGCCACTCTATTGGTTGCCATTTACAGGATTGCCTTAACAGCCGCGTGCGGAGGGTTCGCAGCCGGCGCCGGTCCGCCGCCCGCGAGGCTTGCGAGCGACCCAACCGCAAACGTCACCACGGTTCCCACCAGAACGTACCACGTGAACGCCAGCCGCGTCAGAAACGTGACCCCGATCATCGTTCCGATCCCCGTCGCAAATCCAACCAGCGCTCCCGTTTCGTTGGCGCGCCTGTTCCATGTGCCCAGCAGAAAAACGCCGAGCATCCCGCCGTAGGTAATCGACGCAATCGTCAGCCCGGCCACGAGGACCGGCCCCCAGCGGACCAGTCCGAGCAACCCCAGCAAAAGCCCCCATCCGAGTGTCATATTCCGCGACCGCCGCAGCGAACTCTCCTCGCTCGCGTCCGCGCGTGACACTGAATTTCGCGACAGGTCGATCACGCTCGACGACGCCAACGAATTGAGCGACCCGCTCGCGTTCGACATCGCTATCGCGAATATCGACGCCAGCACGATCCCGCGCAATCCCGCAGGCATGCCGTGCACGATAAATTCAGGGAATATCCGGTCCGCGTCTCCGCCGCTCCCCGCAAGAGAGGCATGCTGCGCGTAGACGAAAAGCATCACCCCAATCACCAGAAACAGCGCGAACTGCACGAAGACGATCCCGCCGCTGGCCAACAATGCCTTCTTGCTGTCGCGTTCGTTGCGCGCCGCCAGCAGCCGCTGCACCATCGTCTGATCGGTTCCGTGGCTCGCCATCGTCAGAAACGTCCCGCCGATCAGGCCGGACCAGAACGTGTAGCTGCGCGTAAGGCTGAAGGCGAAGTCGAACACCCGCAGCTTTCCTCCCGCCGCGGCGGCAGCCTGAGTAACTTCGGTCCAGCCGCCCGGAATCTTGTGCAGCAGCAAAAAGAAAGCCGCGATCGCGCCCGTCATGTAGAGGGCGAATTGGATCACGTCCGTCCAGATCACCGCGCGCATCCCGCCTTCAAACGTGTAAAACATCGTCAGCGCGGTCACGATCGCAATCGACGCCCGCTCTCCCGTCCCGAAAGCGACGCTGACCACCTTGCCGATGGCCGAAATTCGCACCCCCTCCGCCAGCGTTCGCGTCCCCAGAAACACGACCGCCGCGGCCGATTTCATGCGTCCGCCAAATCGCTTCCCCAACAGTTGGTAAGCCGTGTAGAATTCGCCCTGGAAATACTGCGGGACGAGCACTACGCACAGCACCACCCTCGCAGCCAGGTAGCCCAGCACAAGCTGTAGGAAGCCAAGGTTTCCGGCGAAGGCGATCGCCGGCGTGCCGATGATCGTGAGCGTCGAGGTTTCGGTGGCCACAATCGAGCATGCCAGCGCCCACCACGGCGCTGTGCGTCCGGCAAGAAAATAGTCGCGAAGGGTTTGTTGTCCCCGGCGAAAGCGGGCGCCGAACGCGGTGATCCCTGCGAGATAGACTGCGATGATGGCGAAGTCGATGGGGCTGATCTGCATGGCGCCGCGAAGGCGAGTCGCGCGATGCTAACCGCCCGCTTCAAATACTGTCAAGCAAAGTGAGAACGAATGCCAGAAAAAGCGTCCGGGCCTGACACCTCCTATTTCCTCGGCTTCGATGGGGGTGGCACCAAGACTGAGTGCGTCCTTACCAACTCTGAGGGCGAAATCCTTGTCCGGGTCACCGCCGGCCCCTCGAACCCTCTTCGGACTGGCTACATGCGCGCATGGTTTTCCCTCAGCGAGGCGGCGGACTCCGTTCTGGCGCGCCAGAAAATCAAGGCGGGCGACATCAGCGGTGTATGCGCAGGGCTGGGCGGGGCAGGCCGCCCCGGCGTTGCCAAACGCATCACCACCTTTTTTGACCGCAGCTTCCCGAACGCCCAGGTTCGTGTAACCACGGATCTCGAAATCGCCCTCGAAGCCGCCTTCGGCGCCGGTGAGGGGATCATACTGCTGGCCGGCACGGGCTCTGCCGCCTTTGGCCGCGACGCCAATGGCCGCACGGCCCGGGTAGGCGGACGCGGACCGTGGTTCAGCGACGAAGGCAGCGCCTTCGATATCGGCCGCCGCGCTTTTGCAGCCGCCACGCGCGCCGAAGAGCATCGCGCGCCCGAAACCGCCCTGTCTCAGAGGCTCTTTCGCTGGCACCAGGCGCAGAGCTGGGATTCTCTCCTGGAGCGCATCGCCAAGAATCCCGACGACGTTTTCCCCCAGACGTTCCCACTCGTGGCGCAGCTCGCGGATAAAGGCGACGCTGTTTGCCAGGGCATTCTTGCCGGGGCGGCCGGATCGCTTGCCGAACTGGGGGCCTGGGTGGTGAACGAGCTGGGCTGGCGCGAAAGGGAAGTGCGAATCGCGAAAGTGGGCGGCGTCCACGGCCGCTCGAAGTATCTGGACGCAGCCATCGAAGCCGAACTAAAGAAAGCAGCGCCGCTCGCCCGCCTTATGTCCCTTGAGATGTCTCCAGCAGACGCCGCCGCGCACATGGCGATTCGTTCCTCCCGCGCAAAGGGTAATGCTGCCTGATCCCGCCGCGCAGGTCGAACGCGCCCGAGCGGCCTCCGGAGATGAGCTAAAAGCCCTCGCCCACGAGACCGGCGAAGAAGGCCTGCTCGCCATCCTCGAAAATTCGCGCTGCGAAGAGCCTCACGTCACGATTCTTCTCGACCGGTTGGACCTGCCCGCAAATGTGCTGAGCGCGATTGCCGCGCAGAATAGATGG
>JBEKTG010000352.1:0-4061 GCA_049516275.1 Candidatus Acidiferrales bacterium | reverse complement strand
CTGCTTGCCGGCGCGTCCCAGGGGAGAATCGATGGCGGTGTGGGTGAAAAGAATCGGCTGCGTCGTTATGTTCAAGACGCCTTTCACCATTGGGAAGCCGGCGTGCGCGAGGTCCATCAACAGGTGCAGCCGGTTACACTCTTTCACCACTTGCGCGCCAAACGGAGTGAGTCCCCCGAATTCGTTGGGCGGACGCGTTTGAATGTCGCCCAGCGGCGAGACCACGTCGTTCGCGTGATGCACGAGTTGCATCAGGCGGAGGCCGCGGCGGTAGGCCTCTTCGACGCGGTCGAGATGCCCCTCGATAAACAGGGCGCCCTCGCAGGTCTGCACTATGATGGCCTGCCCGGGGGCGTGCGCGGCTTCGATATCCTTCAGGTTGAAAGCGCGGCGCATTTTTTCCTGCGCCAGCAGACGGTCTTCCTGCGCGAGTTGCTCCAGATGGAGCTTGTAATACTCGCCGGGCGTCGAAGTATTCAGCAGGTTGTCGACGGCGTAGGTGTGGCAGGCGACCGTCAGGCCGGCGCGCTTGAGTTCGCTGGCAAAACCCGTTGCGGACACGTCGGCGGGATCGGTGTGGCCCTCCCCTGAGGAACCGACCGGCGTGTGGTTATGCATGTCCACCGCGATGCTCGACGACACAATCTGCGCCACGCGCGGATCGAGATCGTCGGCCCAGGAACTCTCGGGCCATAGGAATGACGAGCCCAATGCGCCGCCCGCGCCGGCCATCAATGCCAGCAACTCGCGCCGGGACGGCTTCGATCCTCGGAATGCGTCCGTCATAAGCCCCCGACTCTATCAGAATCGAATTCCAAAGGGCAGCGAGACCCTCGACAGCTGGACACAAGGACCGCCGAGACTGGCGATGCCAATGCCCAATCGCTGCGGCTAATCCTGTTCACCTAAAGTTTGGAGGTAGGTCTTGCCGTACGGATAGAAGAGTTCCTTGCGGCCTTGCTGCCAGGCGGCTTTGAGTTCGGGGCTGGTGATGTCCCAGTCCGGGCGGCATTTCTTGCTGACGGCCCGCAGGTCCTGGCGGAGATCTTCCGGGGTGGGCCTGCCGAAGAACCAATAGCCGTTGTAGATCTTGTAGATCACCAGACCGGGCTCGAGCACAATCACGTGCGGGATCATCGGATTGTTGACCGGATCGGTGTATTCGGCGATGTCGAGATCTTTCTGGACGATGCGGCCTGCGTCGGAGAGGAACGGCCAGTGGGCGCCGACTCCGCTGCGATATTCGTTCGTCGCGGTGATGTTGTCGGTGCTGATGGTGACGAGACGGCAATAGGCAACCTCGATCTCGCGGTGGAGTTGAACCAGCCCTTCGGCCTGGCGACGGTCCTTCGGGCAGAAACCTCCGCGGCTCAGGACGAGAACCATGGGATGCTGTCCCTGCAGATCGGAAAGCTTGCGGCGCTTCGCGGTGTGGTCGGAAAGCTCGTAGTCCGGGAAGATGGCGCCTGGAACGATGTCAGCTCGCATAGGGAAACTCCTCCGATCAGTTGGATGCGCGGCGTCCAATTGTAAATTTGGATGACGCAGACGGCAAACCGAATCGTCGCGGCGGATAAATGGGGCGTACGCCCGTCACGTTCGACGGGCTTCAAATTGACAGGGGGGACGGGCTCGGATATTGTTGATCCTGCGAAATTAACGCACAGGAGCAGGAATGGCACAGGGTACAGCTGTCAAGCACAAGAAGAAGACGAAATCGGTTCTCAAGAATATCCGCCAGACGGAGCGCCGGGCTGCGATCAACCGCATGAACCGCACGCGCGTGCGCAGCGCGATCCGCCGGATGCGCACTGCGCTGACTGCGGCTGACGTCGCCACCGCCGAAAAGCTGGCTTCTCCCACTTTCTCGGAGCTGGACAAGGCTATCCGCAAGCGCACGCTTTCGGAGAACACCGCGAATCGCTATAAGTCCCGCCTCACGCTGGCCTTGAATGCGCTGAAGGAAAAGAAGGCTTAGTTTCCGGCTGCGGATCGGGTTTTCTCGAACGGTTTCAAAAGGCGTCCTGATTTTCAGGACGCCTTTTTTGCATCAAGAGGACGAATAGGGGGCCTTCGTTTTGCTTAGGATGGCTGCGTAGGGAACGCGGCCCCCGGCGCAAAGGCGAGACACAACGCCAATCGGGAGATTGGCGTTCCCGGGGGGACCACGCAACTGTGGAAGCTTTGACAGGTGGGAATGCCTGAGAGCGAAAGAAGAAGCAGGTCCCTCACCCATCCCCGCTTCGCGCGTATGGGCTCAGGATGACAATGAAAGGCAAAGTCGCAACGGCGAAAAGCAACGGCAACGGCGAAAGCGACACCAACAGCCAAGCTTCAGAGAGATTCTTCGCTGCGCTCAGAATAACTGCGCAAGGCAACGGCGACGAACAACGGCAACGGCGAAGAGCAACAGAAACGCTCCGACGCGGTTACGCCGCGGTGCGCATGGTTAGGCGGGCGATTAGGAATTCCATTAGGGCGCGGGGGTTGGGATTCGACGATTTGAGCTGGCTGTCGGCTTCCGCTAGAGCGATCAGCCCCGCGAGCAGATCTTTCTTGGGGATGCGATGCGCCTGGCGGAGGGCCGCTTCCGCGGCTTCGGGGCGCATGCTCAACTGGCGCGCCGCCTGGAAGCCGTTGGTGTGCGCGGGCAGGCTGCGCGCTTCGATTAGCTTGCGATAGAGCCACGCGAGCGCGCCGATAATGCCGATGGGCTCTTCGCCTTCGCGCAGCAGATTGTCGAGGAACGCGAGAGCCGCGTCCCGCTTGCGGTCGGCGAGCATGTCCGCCAACTGCCACACGGTATTTTTTCGGGCTGCTACGACGAGCGCTTCCACGTCCGCCAGGCGGATGCGCCCGGCTCCCTTTACATAGGAGGCGAGCTTTTCGATTTCGATGCGGATGCGGGCCGGTTCGCTGTTGAGAATTTCGGCGAGAAACGCGGCGGCGTCCCGGTCGATCTCCACGCCGAGGTCTTTGGCCATCTGGGCGGCCAGCAGCGCGGCGGATTCGCCGCCGATGGTCAGCTCGACGATCAGAGCTTTTTCGCTGAGCAGCTTGAAGAATTTCTGGCGGCCGTCGAGTGACGCGGCTTCCAGAAGCAGCACGGTAAAGGGCGCGGGAGAGGCCAGATATTTCCCGAGCGCCTCGAGGATTTCGTCGCGCGATTTGTCTCCCAGCTTTTCCACCGATTCCGCGCCATCCACGATGATCACCTGGAGCTGCGCCAGCATGGGAAGCGTTTGCGCGCGCTGCAGAATTTCGTCCCAGCCGGCTTCCTTCGCGGAAAGGCGCGCCAGAGCCCAGCCGCGAAGTTCTTCGGGCACGTACGCGTCGATGATTCGGTTGCGGCACATGTCGCGGAGATAAACATCGGTGCCCTGCAGCACGATGGCCGGCACGGGTTTGCCGCTCGCAAGCCGCTCGATCAGCTTTTCAGGGGACGCCTGCGCCATCAGAATCCCTCCACGACGTTTGCTACGAGGCGAGACGCGAAATCGTGGGACATGCGCTCGAGGGCGGGGTCTTCTTCCTGGAAGAAGCTCTTCACGTCGGGCGAGATCTGGTATTCGTCGCGGAAGAGCATGTCGTCGTTCTGGTAGACGGCTTTCTGGGTCTTGTTATCGGTGAGCTGCACCTTCGCGTGCACGGTTACGAGCATGGTCGTCACTTCGCCGGTGGTGGCGTTAAACAGCACGGGGCTCGTTTCGATGGAGAGCACTTCCCCTTGCAGCACGGCATCGGCGGACTGAGTGTCCTGCACGACGCGGTATTTCGTTCGCGACAAAAACTCGCGGGTCACGGCCGCCGTGAAGCGCTGCTCGATTCTGTATTGCGTCGTATCGTTCTTGAATGCCGGCACGGCGATGGTCTTCCAGTCCGGCGGAAGATTCGAGGCGCGCCCGGCGACGTGGTAACCGCATCCCGAGAGAAGCAGCACGAAGCCCAGCAGCACGGAAAGGCGGGAGGGATTCTTCGCGCACAAACCGCGCCCAGAATGACGGCGCTCCCTTTTTGCACAGGCGACTTTGTTCAGTGCAGCTTCACACGCTGCGCCATTG
>JBEKTG010000351.1:0-7466 GCA_049516275.1 Candidatus Acidiferrales bacterium | reverse complement strand
CAGGATCTGCCGGCCGTACCTTTCGAGTTTCTTTTCGCCGATTCCCGGGACACTGAGAAGTGCCGCGGTCGACGATGGTTGACGGCGGCAAATTTCGTCCATCGTGGTGTCATGCAGCACGACAAAGGCGGCCACGCCCTGCTCCTTTGCAATTGCGCGACGCCATTCGCGGAGACGTTCGCGTAGATCGGGATCGGCCGCCATGGTCTCGGGGGCGGCAGACTTCCGCGGCCGGTCCTCTTTTTCACCGGCGCTGCGAACAGGAATGGCGGCAGGCGCCGGCTTCGAGGGTCGTCGCGAGAGTTTCTGGGCCGTTTGGATGAGGCATTCCGGCAGGTAGCCGCAGATATCGCAAGCCTGGCACGATGTCCATTTCGGGGTTTCGCCGAAATGGAGGCAAATCCGCCTATGGCGGCTCCGGATCTTCGGTCTGCTCGATGAAATGCGCGAGCAGTCCCATGTCGCGTTTTCGCCATAGGAGAATGCAATCGGCCGGTTCGCCGTCGCGCCCGGCGCGTCCTGCTTCCTGATAAAACTGCTCGATCGATTTTGGCAGCGACAGGTGGATCACCGCGCGCACATTCGCCTTGTTGATTCCCAAGCCGAAGGCCACGGTGCCGACGAGCACGCGCACGTCGTCCGCCATCCAGGATTCCTGGTTTCGCCGGCGGGTACCGTTATCCATCCTGCCGTGGTAGCCAATCGCGGGAATGCCTTTCTCCTCAAGAAAATCCACGGTCTCGCCTACCCGCTTGATCGTGGGGGCGTAAACGATCACATTGCTGCCTTCGTAGTGGCGCAACGCGCCGATTAGCAGATCTGGCTGCGACGCGCCTTCGCATTGCTTGAGCACGTAGCGCAGATTGGGGCGGTGAAAGCTGGCGATGTATTTGTCCGGATTGTTTAGCTGGAGCTGGTCGATGATGTCGTGGCGGACGCGCCGCGTGGCGCTGGCGGTGAAAGCGGCGATCGGTCGATTCGGAAAATGCTCGCGCAGCGAATTCAGCTTGCGGTATTCGGGACGGAATTCGTGCCCCCATTCGGAAATACAATGAGCCTCGTCGATCGCGAAAAACGAAACGGGAACGTTCTTCAGCCACTCGATCGTGTCGGGACGCAAAAGGCGCTCCGGCGAGAGATAGACCAGCCGGTATTTCCCGCGGCGGGCCTCGTTCATCACCGAAGAACGCCCGGCCTCCGTCATCGAGCTGTTCGCGAACGCCGCGGAAATGCCCATCTGGGTGAGCTGAGCGACCTGGTCCTGCATGAGCGCAATGAGGGGAGAAATAACGATGGCGGTCTGCTCGGGCAGCATCGCCGCCGGCAATTGGTAGCAGAGAGACTTGCCGCCGCCGGTGGGCATCACGACGCACGTGTCGTGCCCCGCGACAAGGCTGTTCACGATTCGCTCCTGGAGCGGGCGAAAGGAATCGTAGCCCCAGTAGCGCCGCAGCGCGCCCATGAGTTCCGAGGGAGAGTTCACCGGGAGAGTATAGACTGGGCGAATATGCGGGTCCACGAGCGCGGATCGAAAGCAGCGGGGCGCTCATTTCGAAGGGGTGGCGCCCGCAAAAAACCTCCGCCAATGCCCTGAAAAGCAATAGAATCGGCACATGGCCTCCGGTGAATTCTTACCGACTTTGTGGCACTCCGCGCTGGTGACGCTGCGCGTGGTGTGGCGCGTGACTCGCCAGGTTTTTCATGAAGCTACCGGCGCGCTCTTCGGCATCTTCGCGGTGTACGGCCTTCTGCTGGCGTACCGGCAGTGGCATAGCCGTCCTGCGCTGTGGCTCGTGGGCTTCGCAATCCTCTATGCCATAATGATGGCGTTATTCGCATTCGGAGCATTTCGCCGGGCGCGCCGAATCCGGTGAGATCACGACCGCTGTTCACCGCCCGCAATGGCTGACGCAAAACACGATCGCGCCGCCTCCGATAAAAAGTCTGCGACCACCACCGGACTGCCGATGGAAGCGGTCATCACGCCGGACGATCTGCCAGGCTGGGACGCGGAACGCGAACTGAATTACCCCGGGCAGTTTCCTTTCACGCGCGGTGTTTACCCGACGATGTATCGCGGCCGGCTCTGGACGATGCGCCAATACGCCGGCTTCGGCAGCGCCGCGGAATCCAATCGGCGTTACCGCTACCTGCTCGAAAAAGGACAAACCGGCCTATCCATCGCGTTCGATCTACCCACGCAGATCGGCATGGACTCCGATCACGCGCTGGCACTCGGCGAAGTGGGCAAAGTTGGCGTGGCCATCGACTCGATCGAGGATATGCAGGCGCTGTTCGAGGGCATCCCGCTCGAGCGCGTCTCGACCTCGATGACCATCAATTCCACCTCCGCGATCCTGCTGGCTCTCTACGTGGCGGTGGCGAAGCAGCAGGGCGCAAATCTTTCGCGGCTGGCAGGAACAGTGCAGAACGACATCCTCAAGGAATACATCGCGCGCGGCACCTACATTTACCCGCTGCGGCCGGCGATGCGGATCGTCACCGACATCTTCGCGTGGTGCAAGAGCGAAATACCCAACTGGAATGCGATTTCCATTTCGGGCTACCACATTCGAGAAGCTGGTTCCACGGAAGTACAGGAAGTGGCGTTCACGCTCGCCAATGCGATCGCGTACGTGGAGGCGGCCATCGCCGCGGGCCTTGCGGTGGACGATTTCGCGCCGCAGCTTTCGTTCTTCTTCAACGCGCACAATGAATTCCTGATGCAGATCGCAAAGTTTCGGGCGGCGCGGCGCTTGTGGGCTCGCACCATGCGCGATCGATTTAAGGCGCAGGATCCGCGCTCCCAAATGCTGCGCTTCCACGCCCAGACGGCGGGTTCTTCTCTCACGGCGCAGCAACCGGAGACGCTGCCGACCGAAAGCGCCGCGCTGGTGGCGCTGCGGACGCAGCAGATCATTGCCTATGAAACCGGCGTGGCTAATACCGTGGACCCCGTAGCGGGTTCCTACGCCATCGAAAAGCTGACCGACGAAATTGAGGTGGCTGCGCAGGAATACATCGCGAGAATCGACGCGAGGGGGGGAATGCTGCGAGCCATCGAGACCGGGTACGTCCAACAGGAGATTCAGAAGTCCGCCTACGATTACCAGCGCGCGGTGGAGCGCGGCGAACAAATCGTGGTGGGAGTGAACCGGTTCCAGGCGGAAGAGGGGCGGCCCATTCCTACGTTGCAAATCGATCCGGAAATCGAACGCACGCAAGTGGCGCGGTTGAAAGCGTTGCGAGCGCGGCGCGATGAGGGAAAATCGCGCGCCGCTCTCGAGGAAGTCGAACGGCGCGCGCGCGAAGGCGGAAATCTGATGCCCGCCATTCTCGCAGCCGTGGAAGCGTATGCCACGGTCGGTGAAATATCCGACCCGCCGGCTACTTTTCCGCGGAGGTTGTTGTCGCCGGCCCCATTCCAACGATTTCCAGCACCGCGTCTCCATCCTTCGCGCCGTCATAATGAACGTGCCCGCCAGGATGGACCACGTAGCTGCCGGCCGGCATGGGAACCATGTGATCGGGGTCGTAGTTGCTGCCGGTGTTGACCCACCAGGTGCCGGAGAGCACCGTGATGTAACGGTCGTTCGGATGGGAATGCGGGCGGCTGTTGTGATGCGCGTGCCATTTCGTGAGAACGATATACAAGCCGGGCTTACTGGGATCGCCAACCAGCACTGCCGTGGCGGCGCCGCCGTTGGGCGCTTCCACCCACTTGATCTGATCGGGGGGCGTGAACCTCAGCGACTCCGGATCGAGGTCGGGTTTCGGTTTCGGAACCCTGGCTGATCCCAGCGGAACCGCGATGGTCATCCCCAGGACCACCAGTGCAACACTCCACAGCTCTCTGGAACGGAACATGATTCCTCCTGTTTCGCGTCTTAGACGCCGCAATTGCGAAGACCGCGCGGCTCAGCGCGCCTTTCATTCTTCGCCGGAGCTTCGATTGGACTCCGGCAACGGGCACGATACATCCGACCGCCTGTGAATTCAATGGAGGAATCGGGGAGGAATCGCGCGGACGCAGCAGTGGCGCCTGTGCGCGTAATCCTGTTTTTATAATGGGCGGCACCTGCGAAGATATCCTTCGGCTATGAGACTCGTTCTTGCATCGGCTTCGCCCCGGCGGGCGGAGATTCTGCGCAATGCAGGATTTTCTTTTGAAATTTTCACGGCGGATGTGGACGAAACTCCGAGGCCGCACGAGCCTGCGCAGGTTTACGTGCGGCGGCTTGCGGAAGAGAAAGCGCGCGTGGCCGTGAAACGCTTCGCGCATGCCGCAACACCCGTGATTGTGGTTGCCGCGGACACTACCGTCGTTGTCGGAGGCCAGATGCTGGGGAAGCCGGAGAACCGGGAAGATGCGCGCCGGATGCTGCGATTGCTGAGCGGGCAGACGCATGAAGTCCTGACGGGCATCTGCGTTATTCGTTCGAGCGATGGCCACGCTGCTTCGCATGTGGAGATCACTCGGGTGAGCTTCGCGGAACTATCCGAATCCGAGATCGAGGAATACATCTCCTCGGGCGAACCGTTCGACAAGGCGGGGGGATACGGAATACAGGGAATCGCGGGGCGGTCTGTAACTCGAATCGAGGGGTGCTATTTCAATGTGATGGGATTACCGCTGTCGCGAGTGTGGTCGCTGGTGCAGGCGCTTCAGTCACCCGTGGCATCCAGCAATTCGTAGCGCTCCGGGCTGCGAGCCGCCCGCGTTACTTCTTTTCTTCGGTGGGCGTCGGCGTCACGACTGGCGGATTCACCGGCTGATTCGGATGCACCGGATCGGGGCCGCGCATGCCGTCCTTGAACTCGCGGATACCCTGACCCAGTCCCTTCATCACGTCCGGGATTCGGCGGCCGCCGAAGAACACCAGCACGATCACCAGAATAATTAGCAGATGGGGAATGCTTAGCGCTTCCATTCTAACCTCTCTTGGGAGCTACCCTTGCGGGAGGTACTCTACTCCAATTCGGCACTATCCGGATAGCACCCAATATCAGAGTATAACACGCTCGTTTCCGGCGCGCTGCGTCACCCGCTCCCGATCCAGGTATTCGAGCAAGGGGATGGCGTACTTGCGGGTGATGCCCGTAAGCTCTTTGAATGCAGGGATTGGGAGGCGGCTGCCCCGCGCCCGGCTATACTCGGAAAGGAGCTTGCGCAGGTCGGCCAGCGCTGCGCGGTGAAAGACCAGATCGCCCGAGATTTTTACGAGAACCTTTTCTCGAAGCAGTATCTGCAATATCTTCTGGGCGCGACGGGCTTCGACCGGTAGTTTTGTGAGCACTTCGTCCAGGCTTGGCACCGTCAGGCCGGCTTGCTCGAACGCTTTTTCGATCAGTTCCTTGGCGCGCATTTCCTCGAGAGTAAGCTCGACGGCGCGGCCCGCGCGTTGAACCAGGTCGCCTGAAATGGCAAGGACGCCTGCTTGCAACAGATCGCGCAAACTTGTTTCGAAAAGCCCGGCACCTGGATTCCCGGCTTTGGCGCGGAGTTCCTGCCGGGGAATTCCCGGTAGGAGGGGGTTCTCCCGATGGTATGCCTCCACGGCAGTGCGCAATGCCGCAGTGCATTTCGTTACAGCCTGGGCAGCGGCGACCACGGGTGGATTTTCCGCGATGATTCGGAGATGCCCCTGTTCCGTCAGTTTCCTCGCTGAACGAGCGACTTCGCTTTCGAGCCAGCCGGTGCGCGCTACTATCTCGCCCGCTGCTAGGCCGTTTGGCGTGGCTTCCACCATGGCCCGCAATACTTCTTCGCGATTGCCGTTCTCAAGCGTCTTCAGATAGCTTGCGACCGAGACATCGCGACGGCGGTGCGGCGACGGTTTTACATCGATCACAACCCCGCCGCCCAGCGTTGCGGCAGGAGAAAATTGACGCAGGATGAAACGATCCCCCGGCAGCAGTAACGTCTTTTCGCCCAAGCGCAGCTGTGCGAGTGCGGACTCGCCGGGGGCAACGTCATCACGATCCAGCAGGATCACTTCGGCGGTCGTTTCCACTGTGCCCTGGTGAAAACGCACGCGCGCGCGATTCTTGAGCGGCCGCGCTGAGGGCAGAAGAGTCACGCGCGTGTCGAGCCGATTCGTCGGCTCGAAAATCCCCGGGGGCGCCAGAACCATTCCCCGCTTTATCTCGGAATGGTCGATCCCGGCGAGATTCACGGCAGTCCTCTGGCCCGCCACCGCGCGTTCGTGCGCTCTCCCGCCCGATTGCAGGCCGCGCACTCTTAGCCGCCGCCCGGTTGGGTAAAGCTCGACTTCCTCTTCGAGGCCGACGCTGCCGGAAACGAGGGTCCCGGTCACCACCGTTCCAAATCCCTTCACGGCAAAGGAGCGATCAATCGGCAACCGCAGATGCCGTCCGGCATCCCGTACGGGCGCCGATGCAGCGGCCCTGCTTAGTTTGGCCTTCAGGTCGTCGAGTCCGGCGCCGGTGAGCGCGCTCACCGGGACCAAAGGCGCGCCATCCAGAAACGAGCCGCGCGTTAGTTCCTCGATCTCGAGTTTCACGAGATCCAATGCGTGCGGTTCCACCAGATCGGATTTCGTGATGGCGACGATCCCCCGGGGAATTGCGAGGAGGCGGCAAATATCGAAATGCTCGCGAGTCTGCGGCTTGATGGATTCGTCGGCGGCCACCACCAGCAGCAGCAAATCGATGCCGCCCGCGCCGGCGAGCATGTTGCGGACGAAGCGTTCGTGCCCCGGCACATCGACGAAGCCGAGACGCGCGCCATCGACGTTCAGGAACGCGAATCCGAGATCGATCGTAATTCCCCGCCGCTTTTCTTCCTCCAGGCGGTCGGGATGCGTGCCGGTGAGTGCCTCGACGAGCGCGGATTTTCCGTGGTCGATATGGCCTGCGGTTCCGACGATGACGTGTTTGACGTCCATGACGCGATTGGCAGGCCGATGCTAGCGGAGTGGAGGAACGCGGTCAAACCGGCTTCAGGAGTGGGGTGAGGACACCGCCGAAGCCATTTCTTTGGCGATGCTCAAGGCGGCCTTTCGAGGATCGGGAGCACCCGTGATAGGACGGCCAACCACGAGATAGTCCGCTCCGCACTGGATCGCATCAGCGGGAGCGGCCACCCGGGATTGATCGTTTGGGGAAGAGTCCGCAGGCCGAATCCCGGGAACCACAATCAGGAACTTCGGGCCACAGGCGGCGCGAATCGCCCGAACCTCGTGGGCTGAGGCCACCACCCCGTCGAGGCCTGATTGTTGGGCGAGGCGGGCCAGGGCCAGAGCGCGATTTCCCGGCGTATCCGAGATGCCAATCTCCGCAAGAGCGGCGGCGTCCATGCTGGTGAGAATCGTGACGCCCAGAAGTGCGGGGCGCTTCTTCCTGCCCTGCACAGCTTCGCGGGCGGCCCGCATCATGGCACTCCCTCCGAGGGTGTGCACCGTAAGTAGCCGCAATCCAGGCAGTTGGGCCGCTGAGGCAACGGC
>JBEKTG010000350.1:0-4088 GCA_049516275.1 Candidatus Acidiferrales bacterium | reverse complement strand
AAGGCGCTCGAGCAGTCGCGGGCGGCCAAGGAGATTTCGGCGGCTCTGGAAGCGCGGGTAGCGCTTGGGGCGAGCGGAGAATTGGGGAGCCTGCTTCAACAGTACAGCGCCATTCTTCCCTCGCTGTTCATCGTTTCGCAGGTTGAATTGGCTTCGAGCATCTCCGGCGGGGTGGCGGCGCCTGGGATCGAAGGTTTGCAGATCCGCGTCGACAAGGCTTCCGGCCAGAAATGCGCGCGGTGTTGGAATTATTCCACGCACGTGGGCGAGAGCACCGATTACCCGACGGTGTGCGAACGCTGTGTGGCGGCGCTGGGCGAGATCGAGCCGAACCATGCTCCGGAAGTTGTGAAGTCCTGATGAGCCGGACGGCGCGGGGTGGCTGGCAGGGGCTGGCGCTGCTTGCATTCGCCGTGCTGGCCGCGGATCAGGCTACGAAGTACCTCGTCGAGAAATTTACGGCTGTCGGTTCGACGCGCGTACTGGTGCCGGGCTTTTTGAACCTGGTCCACACGAGCAATCCGGGCGTTGCTTTTGGGCTGCTCGCGGATTCTCCTGCGGCGTGGCTTGCGCCGGTGCTGATTATTTTCTCCGTGGGTGTGATTGGACTGCTGAGCTGGCTTCTCGTGACGGGCCGCGGCGGCGGAACGCTGGGGCAATGGGGACTGGCGCTGATCCTGGGTGGCGCGGCGGGAAACGTGCTGGACCGCGTGCTGCGGCGCAGCGTGACGGACTTCATCGATTTCTACGTGGGAAGCCACCATTGGTATACGTTCAATCTGGCCGATTCGGCGATTGTGCTGGGGGCCGGCCTCGTGTTGCTGGAACTGTTCTTCGACCGGCGGCATCATGCCACGCAGGAACAGGCGTGAGGAATTCTGTGAGAACTGGCAATTATTCGGCCGGCTGGCGCTTGTCACGCGGGTTTTAGGAAACATTCGTGCATCCCATCCTCTTTCAAGCCGGCGTCGTTACCGTTTACACGTACGGCGTTCTGGTGGCGACTGGTGTTGTCCTGGGATTGCTGTACGCGCGGCGGCAGGCGGCGCGGAGAGGGCTTCCGCCGAGAGACGTGTGGAATCTCGGCATCTACATGATTTTCAGCGCGCTGATTGTTTCCAAGCTGTGGCTCGTGGTTACCAACTGGGATTATTACGCGGCGAATCGGTCCGAAATTTTCAGTGTTACGCTGCTGCAATCGGGCGGCACGTTTTATGGCGGGGTGCTGGGGGCGGTGCTGGCGATCCTCGTGTATTCGCGCGCGCGGAGCTGGCCGCTTTTGCCGGTGTTCGATATTTCGGCCGGGGCGCTGCCGCTGGCCCACGCGATCGGCCGGCTGGGGTGCTTTGCTGCGGGGTGCTGCTTTGGCAAGGCTACTGCGCTTCCCTGGGGCGTTACGTTTACAGACCCGGAGGCCGCGCGGCTGGCGGGTACACCGCTTGGTGTGCCGCTTCATCCTACGCAGCTTTACGAAGCGGCGGCTGAGTTTTTGAACTTTCTTTTGCTGGTATGGCTTGGCGGCAGGCAGCGATTCGGCGGGGAGATTCTTGGGACTTACTTCATTCTTTATGGGACTGAGCGCGGCGTTATTGAATTTTTTCGCGGCGATCCGGGGCGCACCTTGATGTTTCACGGCTCGGTATCGCTTATGCAGGTGGTTAGCGTAGGGCTTGTTATCGGCGGGTGCTTTCTTTGGTGGCGCGGGCTTCGGCAGGGGAGTGCGTCTTTTGCGGGGACAACCCAAACCCCGAACCCCTCCGTGGCGGGTGCTGCTGAATAGTCCCTTGGCTTTGCTGATGCATTTACAGGAAACCACGCCAATCGGGAGATTGGCGTTCCCAGGGAACCTGCGCGTTGATGGTTGGTGAAGTGTGCTACTTTCGTTTGTTGAGCTGACTGCTTCGTGACCCTTGTGACTGCCGCTTCCGACCACATCGAACTTGTCGTTACCAACGAAGAAGCTGGAGAGCGGCTGGACCGGTTTCTCGTCTCGCATATGGCGGACTTGAGCCGGAGCCGCATCCAATCGCTCGTGGAAGAAGGATTCGTGCAGGTGGACGGCGCGGCGATGAAGCCTTCCTACCGCGTCGAATCGGGAGACAACATCACGGTGGAAATTCCGGCGGCGGCTCCCGCGGGCGTGGACGCGGAGCCGATTCCACTCGATGTGCTCTACGAGGATGAAGATATCGCCGTGATCAACAAGCCGGCCGGCATGATCATTCATCCGGGGGCGGGCGCGGACTCCGGCACGATGGTGGCTGCGCTGCTGCACCGCTTTGGCGGGATGCCCGGATTGTCCACGGTGGGCGGGCCGCTGCGGCCGGGGATCGTTCACCGGCTCGACAAGGGGACGTCCGGGGCGGTGGTGATCGCGCGAACCGACGCGGCGCACAAAGAACTGGTGGAGGAGTTTCGCGAGCGGTCCGTGCAAAAGACCTACGTCGCGCTGCTGCACGGCAAGATGAAGGGCGAACGCGGCGCCATCGAGCTTCCGGTGGCGCGTGACCTGCACCGAAGGTCACGCATGACGGCGCGGCGGCGCGAGGGACGCGAGGCGCGCACCGACTGGCGGGTGAAGTTGCGGCTCGGCGCGTTTACCTTGATCGAAGCCGACCTGCACACCGGCAGGACGCACCAGATTCGCGTGCACTTTTCGGCGCTGGGATGCCCTGTGGTGGGCGACACGGTCTACGGGGCGCCACGGCAGGAGCGCGTGGACGGGAAGCTACTTCCGGAACTGGACCGAAACTTTCTCCATGCCGCGCGTCTAACCTTCTTGCAGCCCCGAACCGGAAAAGAGATCCATGTTCGCGCGCCGCTGCCGCCTGAACTTACCGCGTATCTGAAAACGCTGGGACAGGCCGCGCACGTGGATGCGAATATCATAGACGCGGGATTGAAAGAGTTTCTATAATCGCCCTAATGAAAGCCGCACGTTTCCTTATCGCGCCGCTCTGCGTGTTTGTTGTGCTGGTGACGTCTCTGTATTCGCAGGCGCAGGCACCCGCGCCGGCATCGGCACCGGCAGGCCAGGCGGCCGGGGACGCTCCGCATTTGCAGGCGCCGGATAATTCCAAACCATCGCCGAATCAGAATCAGCTGCCGCCGATCAGTATTACGTCGGGGTTGGTGCATCTGGTGGTCACCGTGACGGACAAGCACCGCAGCTTCATCACCGACCTGGACCAGGGAGATTTCAAAGTCCTCGAAAACGGCAGCCCGCAGGACATCCGGTTCTTCGGGCGCGAGACCGATCTGCCGCTGCGCATCGGGCTGCTGCTCGACACCTCCAACAGCATTCGCGAGCGGCTGAGCTTCGAGCAGGAAGCGGCCATCGACTTTTTGAACCGCACGATCCGCCGCAATAAGGATATGGCGTTCCTGATGACCTTCGACAACGAGCCGGAGGTGGTGCAGAACTTTACGGGGGACCTGGCGCTGCTCACTGACGCGATCCACAACCAGCGGGCGGGCGGCGGGACGGCGCTGCATGACGCGATCTACCGGGCGTCGGAGATTTTATCGAATCCCCCGCTGCCGGTGGGACCGGACCCGGAAGTGCGCCGCGTGATCGTGGTGATCAGCGACGGGGACGACAACCTGAGCGACCACGCGCTGAGCGAGGCGCTGGAGTCGGCGATCCGCTCGGAGATCGCGATTTATGCGATCAGTACAAATACGGACTGGCTCGCGATCGACGATGCATCGCACCCGAGTAAGTATCATTACAGCCAGGGGGACGCGGCGCTGCGCACATTTACAGATCAAACCGGCGGCAGGTGCTTCTTTCCCTACAAGATCGACGATCTGGCGCAATCGTTTGTGGATATTGGAGATGAGCTGCGCAGCCAGTACTACATCGCTTACGCGCCTACGATTCCCCTCTCTCGAGGGCAGTATCGCAAGATCGACGTGCAGACCAACCGCAAAGGCGCGGTCGTGCGAACACGTAAGGGTTATTACGCAGTGCCTTCCGGCCTTGGAGTTTCCGTCAACTAACGAAGCTGACCGCGCGCGCGATTCGCGGCGCGGCTACCTTACCGGGGCGTAGTAGCCTTTGCGGGCTAGAATCTTCGTGTCTGGCC
>JBEKTG010000349.1:0-4093 GCA_049516275.1 Candidatus Acidiferrales bacterium | reverse complement strand
GATCAGGCGCTCGATATCGCGATGGAGCTGGGGTTCAAGTGGTTTGCGACCGACGAGGGCGTGCTGGGGCGCACGCGCAACATCGGCTTCTGGCGCGATGCGGGCGGTTATCCCGAGAATGGCTGTCACCTGTACCGTCCCTGGCGATTGCAGCGCGGCGCGAGACAAATGAGCGGCTTCTTTCGCGATCACTATCTTTCGGACCTCGTCGGATTCGTTTACAGCCGCATGGGAGCCGAAGCGGCCGCGCAGGATCTGCATCGCCGGATTCGCGCGATCGGGGAACGCGAGGCGCCCGGACAGACCGCGACGGTCAGCCTGATACTGGACGGAGAGAACGCCTGGGAATACTATGCGGGGAACGGGCGCGAGTTTTTGCGCCGATTCTATCAGTCCATCGGGAATGACCCGGACATTCGCGCCCTGACCGGCAGCGAAGCCATGGAGGAGATCGCCGAGCAGCCGAAGATCGAGAGCATCTTTCCGGCGTCGTGGATCAGCGCGAACTTCGATGTGTGGATCGGCGACGCCGAGGACGTGGTCGCGTGGAATCTACTGCGCGAGGCGCGCGACGCGTACCGGCGGGCGGTGGAGCGGCATGAATCGGAGAGCCCGCTTTCGCCGGAGTGGGAAGCGCAGCGCAAGCGGGCGTATGAGTCGGTGCTGGCGGCCGAGGGAAGCGACTGGAATTGGTGGTATGGTCCGGAACACGCGTCGGCGAACGACGCGGAGTTCGACGCCTTGTATCGAAAACATCTTACCGAAATCTATCGCGCACTTGGTGAACACGTGCCGGATGCGCTGGCGCGCCCGATCAAGCGCGCTCCTGACCGCGCGCGGCGCGAGCCTCCGATGGCCTACTTGAATGTGAAAGTGGACGGCCGCGAGAGCAATTATTTCGAATGGCTGGGCGCGGGTCTCTATGCCACCGACCGCCGGCAGAGTGCCATGCACGGGCGCGCGTACGTGCTGGGCGATTTGTACTACGGGTTCAGCGATTCGCATTTTTATCTGCGCGTCGACCCGATTCCCGAGGTGGTGAAGGAAATGCCGTCGTTCCAGATCCGGCTCACGATGTGGGATTCGCGCGAGACGCGGATCACGCTGCGCATCGAAAACGGTGCGCTCGCGGGCTGCATCTTCGAGCATGCCGGGCTGTGCCTGCTGCATCCGGAGACAGTCGTGTCCGCCGCCTACGGCAAAATTCTCGAAGTGGGATTTGCGCGCGAGCTCTTCGATCTGCACGGGAGGCGCGAACTGCTGCTCAGCGTCGCGCTATGGAAGGGCGGCTTGCCGCTCGACGTGCTGCCCGCGGAGGGAATGATGAGCGTGGCGCTAGGGGAAGAGTATTTCGCGTGGCCGCCGGGGTAAGACGAATCGGCGGGGCAGCGACGCTTCGGGAGGGTTTATGCAATCGAGACGAGAACTTCTGGCAGGGGCGGGAATGGCCGCAATCGCGGCACTCGCCCGGCCGGTCAAGACTGCTTTTGGCAGCGCCGCGCAGCCAAAGACGCCGGTGGATTTCGACATGCCTGCGAACGCGTGCGACTGCCATGTGCATATCATCGGAGACGGCCGGCGATTTCCGTATGCGGCATCGCGCGTCTACACGCCCGAAACGGCATCGGTCGCGGAGCTGCGCACGCTGCACCGGACCCTGCACATCGATCGCGTTGTGGTGGTGCAGTCTACCGTCTACGGCGCAGACAATGCGTGTACGCTCGATGCGATCAAGCAGATCGGAGCCAGCGCGCGCGGCATCGCCGTGCTGAGCGACTCCACTTCCAGCGCGCAGCTCGATGAGATGCACCGCGGCGGAATCCGGGGAGTACGGATCCACTTCGAAGCTTTGAAGACTTTTGACGCTGAGCTTGTGCGGAAGAGCTTCCGGGCTGCCGCCGAGCGAATCAAAGGACGCAAGTGGCATCTGGAGGTCGTCGCGGCGGACTGGCGGGAGGTGGAAGCCCTGCGAGAAGAGGTCGCTGCGTCCGAAGCGCCGGTTTCCTTCGATCTCGGCGTTCTGACGCTTTCTGCCGTCGATCCGCAGGGTTTCAAAACGCTGCAGGGTATGCTCCAGGGCGGCAAGACATACGTCAACATCGCGGGCCCGTATAACGACCTGAATTACGCACCGATCGCCAAGCCGCTGATCGCAGCCAATCCCGAGAGAATCACATGGGGATCCAATTGGCCGCATGTGGCGCGGTTGCCGGGGCGGAAAGTTACGGAAATCACGCCGCTCGCTCAAGTGGACGATGGGCGCGACCTCAATCGGCTGCCAACATGGACCGCCGACGCCGCTCAGCTCAAACTGATCCTGGTGGAGAACCCGGCAAGGCTCTACGGATTTTGAAAATCGGCCATATGCTTCGCTAAAAATGCGTGCTGTCAAAGAGGCCCGTGACGGGGCCGGGATAGTGACAGGAGAGAAACTCGATCATGGCCACCAATACGATCCGGCTTCATCGGGTGCTTCGTGCAAATCCCGAGAAAGTTTATCGTGCGTTTCTCGATGCGGACGCCAAAGCGAAATGGCTTCCGCCGAACGGCTTCACCGGCAAGGTTCATCACCTGGACGCTCGGGTGGGCGGCACCTACAAAATGTCGTTCACGAATTTCAGCACCGGGAGTATCCACTCCTTCGGTGGCGAATATCTCGAATTGGTGCCGTACGAGCGCATTCGCTACACCGACAAATTCGACGACCCGCACATGCCGGGAGATATTCAGGTAACGATCACCTTAAAGAAGGTTTCGTGCGGAACCGAACTACACATCGTGCAGGAAGGGGTGCCGGCCGTGATTCCGCCGGAAGCGTGCTACCTCGGCTGGCAGGAATCGCTCATTCTGCTGGCCAAGCTCGTCGAGGCAGATATCCCCAACTGAGAGGAGTTGTGATACGACACTTTCCAGCATAAGGCCCCTGGATCTCGCGGAGCGTCAAACGGAAGTGTCATCTGAGGCTCTGGCCGCGGAAGTTAATCGAGGGTTTTTTCTCTTTTAAAAACAGCCTTATATTCGATCTGTGCCGGTGATTCGCCTGTTTCGAGAATTTGGACTAATTCCCAACCTTTGTCTCCTTGGTCCCTGAGCAGATTTTCCAACTGCGAGTCCGATACAGAAGCGATTCGTTCTACTTTGTATTTCCATTCAGACATGATCGTCAACTCCTTAAGAAATCTCCGCGTTTAAATCAGTCCGAGTTTCAATCGGCTCATCGTCCGTGTCGGAGCGAAGCGTGAGTGTATCAGATTCCATGCTGAAGGCGACTCGCTGTGGCCAGCACTCAGCCCTGGCACTGCGCCAATCGGGAGATTGGCGTTCCCGGGATGCTTTACACCTTGGGGGCGGTAATTCCCAGCGCGGGGATGTAGAACTGGCTGACGTACTCCTTGACCATGCGGCGGGTGCTGAACTGCGGGGCGACCGTCTTGATCGCGGCCTTCATCACCTGCACGTAACCGTGCGGAATTTCATCTTCGGACCGGTCGTAGTAGGACGGAACGATCTTTTGTTCGAGTAAATCGTAGATGGCCGCGGCATCTTCTTTGTTGCGGTCGGCTTCGACCGCGCCATTGCCGAAGGCCCAGCCGTTTTCTCCGTTGTACCCCTCCAACCACCAGCCATCGAGGACGGAAAGGTTGGGAACGCCGTTCATGCTGGCTTTCATGCCGCTGGTGCCGCTCGCCTCGAGAGGAGGGATGGGATTGTTGAGCCACACGTCAACGCCCCGCACCATGCGCTGCGCGAGGTGCTGGTCGTAATCCTCGACGAAGGCGACGCGGGCGCCGAAATCCGAATCCTGCGCCAGCCGGAACACGCGTTGGATAATCCGCGCGCCCTCCACATCCGACGGATGCGCTTTCCCGGCAAAGATAATCTGCACCGGGTGCAGTGGATTGGTGAGCAGGCGCTTCAGGCGGTCGAGATCGTAGAGGATCAGGTCCGGGCGCTTGTAGCCGGTGAAGCGGCGCGCGAAGCCGATGGTGAACACTTCCGGCTCGAGCAGCGCGCCGAAGGCAATCACGCTTTCGGCGCGCACGCGCCTATTCTGCCAGCGCTCGCGCGCTCGTTCGTTGATCTCGTCGATTAG
>JBEKTG010000348.1:0-4139 GCA_049516275.1 Candidatus Acidiferrales bacterium | reverse complement strand
CGCGACTTCGCCTACCAGGTCTGTCGTTCCCTGCTTCTCGCGACCGAGGAAAGGGTACAGAAACTCCGACGCTCCCACATCGTGGCCCAACTCGCGGTGCTCAAAATAAACGTGCACCGTCTCCCACAGCGTGTGATAAAGAATCTCGATCATCTCCTGATGCATGAAGGGATCATGCGTAGCTGCCTCCACCGCATAAGAGCCTTCCGTGCCGGGAAGAGCAAACGTCATTGCGCCTCGACCGTGCGCGTGCTGCAGTGTGGCCCAAACTTCGGGGTCGCCTTCGGGTGGACCGAATCCCATGACAATGTCTTCAGGACGAAGGATGGCTTCGATCCACGGTCGAAACAGCATCGATAGATCGAGCGCCGGCAAGGCACGCTTGCCCACGATAACGGGATGAACGAACTCTACCGAAACGTGCTGCGCGTCCGTCGCATAGGGCCCGCGCCCGAAGGCGAGCAAACGTCCGCCGCGAAGAAAGCGCTCCGACATTTCGCGGCAAGCTTTGGCCAGGCGCGGCGCCTCGCGAGAGAAAAAGCTTTCACACAGTTGATTGCGCTGCAGCAGGCGTTCTTCGATTTGGCTCGTGAGTTTACAGGCGGTCGCCATAGGGTCTGGATTCAACAAATCCGCGGCAATGGATCGCCGACCAGCATATCGATGATGCGGCTTCCGCCGTAAAGAGTTGTGATCAGAACCGATCCGGCAGGTTGCTCCCGGATTTCGCCGATCACCTGAGCCTCGCTGCCGCCGGGCGCCAGGGCGAGCGCGTTGATCGCAGCATCAGCATACTCCGGCGCCACGACAGCGAGGAACTGACCTTCGTTCGCAATATGGAGCGGATCCAGTCCCAGCAATTCGCAGGCGCCCCGGACGGTATCGCGCACCGGAATCCGTTCTTCGAAGAGAACCACTCCGAGGCCGCAATCGCGCGCCAGTTCGTTGAGGGATGTGGCCGCGCCGCCGCGAGTAGGATCGCGCATCCAGCGGACGCTCGGACCTGCGGCGCGCACCAGAGCTTCGACCAGCGGAAGCACGGATCGCGTGTCCGAACGAAGATCGGCCTCGAAGTCTAACTCGCCGCGAGCCAAGAGAATGGTGATGCCGTGGTCGCCGATCGGGCCGGACAGCAGGACTTTGTCGCCGGGCCGCACCGCGCCGGGATCGATTGCAACTCCGCGCACCAAGCGGCCAACACCGGTTGTGGTGATGTACATCTGGTCGGCTTTGCCGTGCTCGACAACCTTGGTGTCGCCGCCTGCGATTCTCACGCCGGCTATTCGGGCCGCCTGGGCCATGGCACGAACTTCCGCCTCGAGAACCGACGTGGGAAGCCCCGCTTCGAGCACGTAGGTTACGACCAGAGCTTCGGCCTTGGCTCCGGAAACGGCCAAGTCGTTTACGGTTCCATTTACGGCGAGCTCGCCGATCGAACCGCCAGGAAAAGTCAGCGGCTTCACGACAAAACTGTCGGTGGTGAGGGCAATCCTGGTTCCGTTGATGTCTACAAGAGCGGCATCGCCCAACGGACCCGGACTGTCGCCGAAGAGCAGAGGAGCAAAGAGTCCCTCGACCAACCGGCGACTGGCTTTTCCTCCGGCTCCATGAGCCATCTCAATTTGGGGGTCGCGGAAGCGGACGCGTGCGGGTTCGAAAGGCATGGCGGCCGGAGCACTCAGGCGATCGAGGTCAGGCTGTTCACCATTGCTGCCTTGCGGTGTTCGTAGTTGAAGTATGCGGCGCATGATCCTTCCGATGAAACCATGAGCGCACCGATCGGATGCTCGGGGGTGCACTCGCGCCCGAAAAGTTTACACTGATGCGGCTTGAGCACACCTTTCAGCACCTCGCCGCACTGCGCGGCTTTGGGATCAGTAACGCGGATTCCGGGAACCTGGAAACGCTGCTCCGCGTCCCACTCGGCATAGCTGTCGCGCAGGCGCAGAGCCGATTGCGAGATGAAGCCCAGGCCGCGCCACTCAAAGTAAGGCCGCAGCTCGAAGACTTCGGCCATCGCGCGCAGCGCGGCACGATTTCCTTCCCACGGAACGACGCGTTTGTATTGATTTTCGACTTTGGCCTCGCCCTTCCGCAACTGGTGCAAGAGCATGACGACAGATTGCAGCATGTCCAGCGGCTCGAATCCGGACACGACGATCGGCTTGCCTTCGTTTCTGGCGATCCACTCGTAAGGCCGGCAGCCGATGACGGTGGAAACATGTCCCGGGCCGATGAACGCGTCCAGCCGCATGTCGGGAGAATCCAGAATTGCGCGGATGGCGGGGATGATGGTTACGTGGTTGCAGAAAACGGAAAAATTCCGGATGCCCTCGGCCTTGGCCCGCATGAGCGTGAGCGCGGTGGAAGGAGCGGTTGTCTCGAAACCGATGGCGAAAAACATGACGTGCTTCTCCGGATTCATCCGGGCCAGCTTCAGCGCATCGGAAGGCGAATAGACGATGCGTACGTCCATGCCGCGCGCTTTGTGTTCGAGCGGACTGCCTTGCGTTCCGGGAACGCGCATCATGTCGCCAAAGGCGGCGAAAATCACATTCGGGTCTTGCGCAATAGAAAGGCCGTCGTCGATTCTTCCCATGGGCAGAACGCAGACCGGGCAGCCCGGACCATGGATCAACTCGATGTTTTCGGGAAGTATATCTTTCAGGCCGAAACGGTAGATCGCATGGGTGTGTCCGCCGCAAACTTCCATCATGCGGTAGTGGCGTTCCCTGCCGGCAAGGCGGCGAATTTCTTCTGCCGTCTTCGAAATCAGTTCGGGTTCGCGAAACTCGTCTACGAATCTCATGCGGATCTCTGCTTTGCGAACCCGACGGATGTGGATCTCACTGGATTTCCGGATCGCGCTGCGTATCCTCCAGGCCGTAACCCTGAACTTCCTGCATCGCTCCGTCGATCTCTCCGAGCATCCTGAGGGTGTTCATCTGGTCGGCGGCATCCTGCTCGCTGATTTTGCTCATGGCAAAACCTACGTGAATGAGCACCCAGTCGCCAGGCGCCAGCTGGTCGTCCTGAAGCAGTCCCAGATCAATTCTGCGGCGCACTCCGACCACATCCACCAGGGCAGAATCTTTGTTGTCGGAAGAGATTTCGACGATCTTCCCCGGAATCGCCAGGCACATGGGTCATCCTCATCGACAAGCAGGTCACACTTGTTTACGAGCGAAAATGTCGAACGATAGCTTCAAGTCATCCTTGAGTTTGATGGTTCCCCCAGCCGCGGTAACCGGCTGAATTCCGTAGTCGCTCTGACGGATGGAAACCTCTCCCGTCGCCCGCAGCATATCACCAATCAGCGAGGCGCGCGCGGAAACCGGCTGCGTGCGCGTGGCCCCGTGTAGTGTCAGCGCCCCATTCAACGCGATCCAATATTGCCCTTCGCCGATCGCGCTGGCGGACACGCGAGAACATTCGTAAACAATCTCGGGGTAGGAGTCGGTCTCGAGGACCTCCGCGTGCATCCTGCGATTGATTTCCTGGCGATCCTTCTCGCTGATGTCATTAGTGACCACCAGCGATGCGGGATCGATTTCCAGGCGCAGAGTACTTTTTTCAAGGGCATCGGGACTCAGGAATACATCTCCCTTGAAATCGGGAATCGCAATCGTCGGGCTATGTGCAAAGGCGGAAAGCAGCCCGGTAGCAAATGCCCGTACCGTGAATGTGCCCTTCCCGGTCTCTATGCTGTAGCGAACTGTTGCGTCCTCCGGTCTCAGTATGGGTTCTACGACAGAATGCACTCGCGAAACCTCCCGTGATCAGAATGATTCTTTATAGAAAACCGACGCCTGTGCACCGTCGCAGTGTCGTGCAGTGGCGGGAGCATAACACGACGCAAGATGCTCTCACCCAAGTCACTACATGGACCGCAATTTCAGATACCGGTCTAAATCGGGCAGGGCCGACTGAGCTAAATTTCCGATCCCAAACTGGCCGAGATAGCGTCTGGCGATCGGATTGGAAAGAATCAAGCCCGCCCCAAAAACGATCAGAGCGACTCCGCTCAACATAAATAGTGTGTCCCGGTCGTCACGGGCGCTTCCGTTACCGTTTTCTTCTATCGCCACGGCAATCTCCTTTTCATCGCAGTGTTATCTCAGTGCGTCATCGCAGGATGA
>JBEKTG010000347.1:0-4150 GCA_049516275.1 Candidatus Acidiferrales bacterium | reverse complement strand
CGATCAGCGTGGTCTTCTGTTGCTCAGGCAAAGGCTCGGTCATTTCTGTTCTCCTCTATCGTATTGCCACTCGTTCGGCGGTTACACCCGAATTCCGTGAATGGGGCGAGATTCTATCATCGGTTTGCGAAACCGAGTGTAAAACTGTCTGTGGATTCCGAGCAGGGCGTTTCAGGACGTGGCTTTCACTGGTCCTGGTAAACCCCCAGCCGGTTGTTTTCCTCGCCCGCCTGCAGGCTTCGGATGCAGATATCCATTCCCGTCGCGCTGCACTGAAACACCTGGTAGGCGGGCAGGTCTTCCGGGCGCACCACGTAATCGCCTTCCTCCATATCGACGGCGTCCTCGTAATCATCCATCACGTAGGGGTTCCCTGGAGTCGCGCGGACGCGGAATACTTCCGAGCCCGGCTCGTAGTTGCCGTAGCTGAAGCAATAGCCGATGCAGGCGCGGTCGGCGATGTGCTGGATCAAAATGCGCCACTCGGGCGGAGCCAGAATCGTTGCCAGCACGCGCTGATTCGGAGGCACCGTGCGGACAGCGCTCGCCACCCTCTCTTCAATTTTGTTAATCGTCGCGGTGTCCTGGTAAAGGAACGCAAAAAATATCGCGGCGATCCCGAGCGACGCGGCCAGATGCCATCTTCTCGGCTTCATGACGCCCAGAAGGCAGCATCCCGCGGCCGCCGAAATGGACGTGAGGCGTTCGGTGATCAGCGCGATCGCCACGTGATGCGGGAAGTGAACTCCGCGCGGGAACAGGAAAACTGCCAGTTCGGCCAACACGTAAAGCTGTAGGGGGAGAGCGTAGGCCTTCCAAAGTCCTGGCTCGCGGCGCCGCCGCAAGATATCTACAATCAGCGCGACGACCGCAAAGCCGATCAGCAGCCTCTCGGCGATTCGATACCTTTCTCCATACAGAAGCAGCTGATCGGCGCCGGTGAACCGGTAGAATGGGTCCGGCTCCGCCTCGTAAATAAAGTGATGCCAGAAGTAGTAGTGAACGAAGAAGATCGCGCCCGCAGCGGCGAGGACCAAAACGAACTGATACCGCAGCGGTACCCGCTCCGCGACAGCTATATAGGTGATCGCACAGACAAGCCAGATCAGCCCGAACGGATGCGCCATCACGCAAAGCGCCGCCAGAGGAACCGCCGCGACTTTCTCCCATGACGCACCGCGCCACAGAATCGCAATGCAGAAAAATGAAAGGCCGAGAGCGAGGTAATAGTTCAGCAGTCCCATCTCGAATGTGTAGCCGTACGTCACCAGCGCGATCACGGGCGTGAGAAACCAGGGAGCTCGCTGCGTGGCGCTCGCAACAAAAGCGAAAACGCCCCAGAAAAAAATCAGCACGCACAGGGAAGCTGCGATCTTCTCCGCCGCCATCCATCCCAGGGCCGGCCCAATCGCGCTCAGCAGCAGATCGAAGAGCACGTTGGTCTTCTGACGGGAGAGCCAGAGGCCCGGGGCCTGTCCGCGCGTAATCAACTGCGCGAGCCACCCGTTATAAAGATGGCTTCCCAGGTCCGAGGCCTCGATGTGCCGGTGCCAGAAGCAAGGAAGGAGAACAGCCGCCGACACAAGCAGGATCCTGAAGGGATGGTTGCGCATAAACTGCACCGCGCACGCGAACGCGGAATGGCTGTTCTGTTGGGAGAGAACGTTACCGAGTTCTTCGGTAGTCGCGGGAATGGTATTCAGGTCCGTGCCTTGTATCGGCTCAGGCTTTCAGAGCCCAGCACAAACATATCACGAGTTGAAACAGAGCACCGCGCGTGAGAGTCGGGAGGGAAGTCAGAGGCGGGTTAGCTTTAATTCCCGGAGGCCCGGCAGCTGCAAATGGCCGCCCGTCGCTGGTGCCACTGTGCCATGCCGCTGGGCCGTCCGGATCTTACTGTGGGTATATGCTGTAGCGAGCAGTAATTTTTTTCAGTGAGCCGCGTCACAATGTCGCGTAATTTACATCACGATTCCAGCTAACGCCTGAAAGGAGCGGCTGTCAGGGGCGCTACGGCGGTGGGAAGCTTGCGCTCATCGGGGTTCCAATCCTCCGCAGGGAAATGCATCTGCCAGAAAAACGGTGAAGGCTGCCTGAATTCGAGCCCGACCTCCGTTTGCGCCGCATCCCTCTTGGCCACGAAACTCACAGTGCACTCCACCTGTTCCCGCGTGACCGGGTTGACCAGGCAAACCTCCTGGCCGGCCTCCGGCTGGACGCTTAAATAGACCAGGCAACCCTGCGCGTTTACCTGAAGGGTCGTGGTTGGTTCCTCGATCGACCGGTCTGCAATCTTCGCCCGGACCACCACCGGTATCGCGATGTGAATGCGTTTCGAGCGGCGCTTTGCCCCAGCGCCAGCCGCAGGGGATTCGACGGGCGGCTTCAAATCCGTCACTCGAGCCTCCCGCGGGATCGCAGCGGGGCAAGCGAATAACGCTGCGGCGTCGCGCAAGTCCGGGCCTTCGCCAGCTCGCGAGTCCTGTCCATATCCGTACAATCGTCTGCCGAGGAGCAAAGTTTAGACGCGATTTTCTGCTGGGTTCGTCAGCGGTGATTTGAAACTTCAGAAGTGGGAGGGGTAGGAATTTTCAGAGGAATCGACCGGACACAAAAAAGGCGGGCTGGCTTTCGCCGGCCCGCCTTCTTCGACTAGAGGCTAGTGACGTTCGCAGCCTGCAGACCCTTGGGGCCGCGGGTAACTTCGAATTCAACCGCCTGGCCTTCGTTCAGCGATTTGTACCCCTCGGCCTGAATAGCCGAGAAGTGCACGAAAACATCCTCGCCGGACTGGCGCTGGATGAACCCAAACCCTTTGCTGGCATTGAACCACTTCACTGTTCCTTGTTCTCTCACTTATTTGCTCACTTTGTTTTTAAGCTATTTGTGCTTCTCGACCGCCTCCAGCCGCAAAGCAAAGGTGCTGCCAAAGCTTGAAACTCGCAGCCCCCTCTGACGAATCTAAAGGTGTTACGGGAGCAACAAACGCAGCCCAAACCTAGCACGATTCCCCCGTAACACCTAATCAAATCTTAGCGCTGGAGGCGTAACCCTGCGTTCGCGCGTCCGCCGGGCAGCAATTCCGCAAAGGGCGCGTTTGAGAACCGAATTGGCCAAGCTACCAGCTCATTTCACAACGTCGCTTCGAGTGTCAAACTGTTGACCATTGCGTCCAGTGCCGCTTGAGCTTGTTCACGCTTCGACGTCAGGTCGGCTGTCTCGCGCTGAATCGCTTCGAGCCTCGTTTCCTGATCGGCGAGCTGCTGGATGTACCGCTGCGTAAGGGCGCGTTCCTCCGGGGTGCCCTTGAGGGCTTTCAGGTTCTCGCGGATTCGACTCTGATCGTCGTAGATCTTTTTTGTTTCAGCGTTTTTGGCGGAGATTTGCGCGTCGAGGGCGGCCACTTGCCCCTTCTGCTCGATGATCTTTCTGAGCGCCGCCTCCACTTCGGGATTGATCGATTTCTGCCGCTCAAAGAGGACGATTTGATCGTTGGTCAGGTTCGTCAGCTCGTAGCGAGTTTCAATCGGCCTCGACTCCATAACGGCAAATTTCACCGTCGCTTTTGGATCGACACTTTGCCGAAAACGGTACGCGTTCGACGTTGTTTCGTCGGGCTTGGGAGTCTGCTCCGAGAGCTGCCAGCCCGGTTGCAGCGGGTGCTCTATCAGCACCGACCGCGGCGTAATGTCATCATTCCGGATCGTGTAGGAGGTCTCCTGGTGCGTCTCGCTGGTTTGGATCATCACGCCGCGGGAAATACGGACGCGCGTCACACGCTGAGGCTGGTTCTCCGCCTTCCGGTCCACTCGAACGCCGAGATCGACCGCGTAAGAGAGCAGGCGCTTCTCTCCGGGCTTGATCGCGTCGATCAGGCCTTCTCCGGCGAATGCCTCGTCTTCGATTACGCTGAAGCTTCCCTCGTCGAGCGTCAACGCGCTTGAATTTGTGAGCCAGAGGGCGCGAAGCGGCCGGGGCGAATTCAGGGAAGAGTTCCACAGCGACACCTTTTCGGCAGCCACCGGAACCTGAACGATCGGGACCAGCGCCGATTCGTTCTTGTGGATCGTCACGCGATCCTTCAGCTTGTATTCGAAAAGATCGCCCAGATCGTTGGCCTGCGCCGCCGCCGACCCTGCACTGCGGGCCG
>JBEKTG010000346.1:0-4159 GCA_049516275.1 Candidatus Acidiferrales bacterium | reverse complement strand
GCCAGCGTTTTTGACATCTCGTTGTGCATGGCCGCGTAAGCGCGGCTCTCCTCGGCGCCCCATCGCCACTTCGTTCGCGAAATGCGAATCCCCGTAAAATCCTTCCGCCAGGGCGAAACTGCATTCCCTCGGCTCTCAAATAGGCCAGGATCGTCGTAGGAGCTGGCCGGGGACGGTTTGTTTCGGTACGAAAGTACGTGCTCGTACGGGACAAACCCCAGCGGCTCCGATATCACGGCGCGGTGAACGACGGTATTGCCCTTTCGCAGCGGCGCTATCGACAAAACCTCCGGCGGAAAACCGGCGGGAAGATGAACCGAAAAACCCTCGGGCAGCGCTTCCTTCGTCGTCGGACGAAACCCGGCCGCCAGCAGGCTGGCATTGATGCTCAGATGCTCCGGGCTCAGCAGGTAGGGCTTCGTTTTTGTGCAGGGCAAAAGAAGCAGGATCGAATGCAATTTCTTCCCGCCCTTTTTTGCGGCTGGCGGAACATATTCCTCGTGCACAAATTTGAGCCAACGCCGAACGCGCGGATGTTGCAGGGCTTCGAGATTTTCCTGCGGGCAATAAAAACAAAGCTCGTCGTCAAGGCGCGCAGGCGGCCGAATCTTTTTTCTGGATTCCAGGATTCGAGCCTGCCGATCGGTTGTCGCTACCATTCGGACGATCCGAGACACTTGAGCCACATCCAGATGCGCTCCACCTCGGCTGGATACCATCGCGCCCGCGCCGCCAGCTCTTGCGCACTGAATGACACTTGCTGCGCTCCCTGGCGACCGGCCTGCGCGAAGCGTTCTTCCAGGCTCCACATCCGCGCCGCAGCTTCGCCGACGTTGCGCCCGACCGTGAGCACACCATTGCCGCGCAACAGCAATGCATCTGCCTCGCCGAGGCGTCTTGCAGCCCGTCCGCCAAGTTCCGCATCATGGACGAGATCGCATCCCTCGTAAATTGCAACGTCGCGGGCGATGCCTCCGAATCCGTGCTGGATCGCCGGAATTTTGCCCTGCGCGGGCCAGATCGAGGCAGAAGGAGCGTGCGTGCGGCAAATGGCCCGCACATCTTCGCGCGATGCGTAAATTCCAATGTGCAGAAACACCTCGATGGGCCGCGCCGCCGCATCGCCATTGATCACGCGGCCGTCGAAATCCACTTCAATCACGTCGGCGGCCTGCTGCGTTGCGAGCGGAGGCCGAGTCGGCGTAATCAACAAAGAGTCCCCCACTCGCTGGCTGAAGTGGCCAAAGGCGTGAACGTACCCGAGGCGGCTGAAGGCGCGCGCCGCCGTCGCGATATCGTTTCGCAGCTCGTGATTGTTTTGCTGCTCGTGATGGCCCTGAGGCATTTTCTATCGGCCCTGCTAACCCGAAAAATCCTGCGGCAAGCGGCATTCCGCCACGCGGACGGGCCGCATCCCCGCGGGAGTGTTGCGGCTTTTCCCGACGAAACGCGGCACGCCGTCGGTAATCACCGCGCTCACGGCGGCGATATCGCCGTTCTTGATCGCGTCAAGCGCATCGGACTTAGAGCCGCCGCTGGGCGCATCGATCAAAACAATATCGGCGTCCCGCCCGGCAGCAAGCAAACCGGAGTTAAGACGATACACACGCGCGTTCGAACCTGTGGCGGCGCAGATGAACCACTCCGGCGGCAGGGCGGTCAAGCTGGCACAGTGCGCGATCGTGTAAAGCATGCCGAGCGGCATCACGCCGCTGCCGGTAGGCGTGTCGGTGGCAATGATGAAGCGGTCGAACACGCCCAGTTCGTGCGCGAGATTGGCGCTCAGAAGCGTGGTGCGCAAGTTCCCCGCAGTGCACACCTGCAGGGCCGCCTCGGTCTGCTCGATGATCACGCGATAATCCTCGTCCCGCACAGCCGTCGGCCCGCCATTCACGTGGAATGACACATGCGGCTGCATCGCCACGAGGTGCTCGGCGCGAATCGCGCTCGATCCGGGAATCGACGAGCCGCCGGTGTGCACCGTCGTAATCATCCCGGCGGCCTTGGCCCAGCCAATCATCGGCGCATAGTCGAAAGGCGTCTTTACAGCGCCGAAGCCTGCCTTGGCCAACCACACACCTTGCGCGGCAACTTCCCGGAAATCCGTTTCGGTCAGGCCACGCTCAAGGATGATCGAGCCTCCATGCACGCGCATGCCACCGGGGCGGAAGCGTTCGAAGCTCTTGAAGGCCGCCACCGCCAGAGCTTTCACGCCCGCCGGATCGGTGGGGCGGCCCGGAACGTGAACCTCCGATGCGGAAATAGCGGTCGTCACGCCGCCATGCACATAGCTTTCGAGGAATCCGACCGTTCGCTGCCGCGGCGTGTAGTCGCCGAACGTGGTGTGAACGTGGCTATCGATCAGCCCCGGTATCGCGGTGGTGCCGCCCGCGTCAATCATCACGTCGGCGCTGGACACCTCGTTCGAGGAGGCGGTCCCCACCGAAAGAATCCGTCCGGCTTCCGCAATGATCGTATCGCCGCCGGCGAACGGATTGCGCCAATCGCCGCTGACGATGCGCCCGATGTTGACGATCGCGACGCGCATCCGCGTGGTCGGCGCTGTTGCGTCAGACAAGACCATCCTCGCCCTTGATTTCGTGCGCCGCCAATCCGCCGACGCGGTGGTTGAGCCGCCCCCGATTGGCGAAAGCGGCGATGATGGCGATTTCATCGGGCAGCGGCGCGTCGTGAAGCGTCACGGTAACGCCGTCATAGTGCGAACGCACGTAGAGCGCGTCCTTGTGCGCCAGCGGGATGTCGATGGTCTGCCCCGGAGCGACCCGCTTGGTCATCGAGGAAATCCAGGCCTTGCCGCCACCCACCGCTTCGCGCATCACGTTGCCATAAACGGTGGTGAGCATGGCCACTGCGTGCTCCTGCTCGCCGGCGAGTCCCACCAAGCCAGCCTTGCCGTAACTTTCGACTGCCAGATCGCCCATCGCGGCGACTCCAAGTGCGGAGATGCGCCGGCCAAGTTCAAAGCTCGCCTGAGTTAGCGGCGCCAGGTCCTGAACGTAGCGCCCGGTAAACGGATTTTTCACCACCGCCACCACAGCTACTTTGCGCAACGGTGGATCAGCCGGTTGGCCCGCCTCGGCGAAAGTGTCCTCGGCAAACGTCACGATTTTGCGGACTTCCAAATGATCCTCCCGGGTCGATCTTTCGGCCGCGAATTCTCAGCCCTCGCGCACCACGAGCTTCATCGGCGTGGGATTGAAATCGTTGCACGGGGTCAGGTCCTGCGGACACGCCGACAGCAGCGCCACCGTGTCCATTTCTGCGCGCAGGGTAATCGTCGCGCCAGCCGGATGCCCCGCGGGATCGGTCACCACTTTCCCCTCGGGCGTCACGCGATTATGCATAAAAACGTTCCAGGCCTGCTCGCCGCGAATATCGAACGATTCGCCGAGCAGGTCACGCGCCCGTTCAAGATTGCGCAGGCAGCTGGGATGATCGTGCTTACCGAAATCGCGCGAATAGCGCTCCGGATCGCAGCACGGCACGACAATGTCGTGCTTGCCAACATCGTCGCGCAGAATGGTGAAGATCGGATTACGCCGGTTGGTGAACAGTTCCGAACCCGGGCTCAGCCGGATCGACGCGTTGCACGACACCGTATGCGCCGGCGACATATATTCGCGCGAGTCGCCGCGACGCCAGGCTACAAGATCGCCCACCTGATGGCCTTCGAGATCGATAATGTCAAGAAGCTGCCCGGCGCGCAGCATAACGCCGCGTCCTTCGCGTGCGGGAACCACGATTTCGCTTACGGTGCTCATAGCGCGCGCGCCTACCGGCTGCCCTCGCGCGCCGCGCGGGCCGCAGGCGGATAGCGCTCGTCGAATAATCCCGCTTCGAGCGTTTCGAGATAGCCAAGCACCTCGGCCAGTTCGGTGACGTCCACGTATTTCATGTGCAGGTCAAACAGCGCAATCTTGTGGGAGAGTTCGCCACGATCGAACACGGCTTCCTCGGGAATCGTGACGCGCAGATCGTAGCTCAGCGCATCCACGGCCGAAGCGCGGACGCAACCGCTTGTAGTGGTGCCGGTAAGAATCAGGGAATCGGCTCCCATGTTGGTAAGGTAGCTCATCAGCGGCGTTCCGAAGAAGGCCGAGGGTTTGCGCTTCTCGATGAGCAGATCGTCCGCGAGCGG
>JBEKTG010000345.1:0-4162 GCA_049516275.1 Candidatus Acidiferrales bacterium | reverse complement strand
CTTTTGCCGCGGCTGATTTTTTCGGCTTGGGCATCACCATCAGGTTCGATTTGCGTTTGACCTTGCCCAGCGCGGCGGCCAGCGTTTCGCCGATATCCGCGGGGCTTTGCACGGTCAGGATGCCAGCGGCGCGCATGGCTTTGTATTTATCCGCCGCGGTCCCTTGTCCCCCGCTGATGATGGCGCCGGCGTGTCCCATGCGCCGTCCCGGAGGCGCTGTCTGCCCGGCGATGAATCCCACCACCGGCTTCTTCACATGCTTCTTGATGTATTCCGCGGCCACTTCTTCGGCGTTCCCGCCGATTTCGCCGATCATCGCAATCGCGTGCGTGTCGGGGTCCTCGTTGAACAGCTTGATCGTGTCCAGAAACGTCGTGCCGATAATGGGATCGCCACCGATGCCGATGCAGGTGGACTGCCCGATGCCCAGTCGCGTCAGCTGATCGACGGCCTCATACGTCAGCGTGCCGCTGCGGCTCACCAGTCCCACGTTTCCTTGCTTGTGGATCGGCCCGGGCATGATCCCGATCTTGCATTTTCCTGGCGAAATGATCCCAGGGCAATTGGGGCCAATCAGGCGCGTCTTGGATTCCTTCATCACCGCGGCCACGCGCACCATGTCCAGCGTCGGAATGCCTTCCGTGATGCAGATGACCAGCGGCAGCCCGGCGTCGAACGCCTCGAGGATCGCATCCGCCGCGTAAGGCGGCGGCACAAAAATCACCGAAGCATTCGCGCCCGTCGTGCGCACCGCGTCGGCCACCGTGTCGAACACTGGCACGTCGAGATGCCTCGTTCCGCCTTTTCCCGGCGTCACGCCTCCCACCACCTTCGTGCCGTATTGAATCATCTGCTGCGCGTGGAAGCTCCCCTCGCGCCCGGTAAGTCCCTGCACGATCAATCGCGTGCTCTTATCGACTAAAACGCTCATTGCACCCTCCCTGCAAGAGCGACGATCTTCTCCGCCCCGTCTTTCATCCCGCTGGCGACGGTGAAATTGAGCCCTGAGGCGCGCAGAATCTCCTGCCCCTGCTGCACATTGGTGCCTTCCATCCTCACAACCACCGGCACCCTGAACTTCAACTCCTTCGCCGCGTTCACCACGCCGCTCGCAAGCACGTCGCAGCGGAGAATGCCTCCGAAAATGTTGACGAACACTCCGCGCACGTTTGGATCGCTTAAAAGAATCCGAAACGCGTTCTTCACCTGGTCCTCTGACGCGCCGCCGCCCACATCGAGGAAATTCGCGGGGCTGCCGCCGCTAAGCTTGATGATGTCCATGGTCGCCATCGCCAGTCCGGCGCCGTTCACCATGCAGCCGATCGTGCCATCGAGCTTGATGTAGTTCAGCTTGAATTTCGACGCCTCCACCTCGAGCGGCGATTCCTCGTCGAGGTCGCGCAGCTCCTTGAATTCCGGATGCCGGTAGAGCGCGTTGTCGTCAATCGTCACCTTGGCATCGAGCGCCACCAGCCGACCGTCGCCGGTAGCAACCAGCGGATTGATCTCCACCAGCGATGCATCCGACTCTACGAACGCGCGATAGAGCGACTGCAGAAACGGCACCGCCGCGCTCACCAGTTCGGGCGAAAGCCCCAGCCCAAACGCCAGCTTTCGCGCGTGAAACGGCTGCAAGCCCGTCGCGGGATCGATTGCCTGCCGCAGGATTTTCTCCGGATGCTCCTTTGCGACTTCTTCGATCTCCATCCCGCCCGCGGTGCTGGCCATGACAATCGGAGTGCCCGTCGCGCGGTCCACCAGCACGCTCAGGTAAAGCTCGCGCTTGATGTCGAGCCCCTCCTCAATCAGCAGCCGGTGGACGATCCGCCCCTCTTCGCCCGTCTGCGGCGTCACGAGCTTCATGCCGAGAATGTGTTCGGCGTGCGACGCAGCCTCGTCCACCGATCGCGCCAGCTTCACGCCTCCGGCCTTGCCGCGCCCGCCCGCGTGAATCTGCGCCTTCACGACGACCACCGGCGTCCCCAGGCGCTGCGCCACCGCGCGCGCTTCATCTTTCTTGAACACCACTTCGCCGCGCGGAACCGGCACGCCAAACTTCGCAAGGATCGCCTTCGCCTGATATTCGTGGATCTTCATTCTCTCTCCGTCGGCCCGCTCGCGCAGGCCGTTTTGAAACGCCCCGGAAGGGTAATCAGTGATAAAATTTGCGGACGCACAAAGCGAACCAGTTTACTTGGAACGCGCGGATCGGGCAAGGCGCGATCGCCCCGGTTCAGCGTCATTTCTGCGGAAAGCAGCGGAACTGAAAGCAGCGGAAATAAATGATCCACGAAGCGCTTCAGAAAATTGTCGCTGACGAGGACCTCTCGCGCGTCGAAGCTGAAGCCGCGATGGAAGAAATTCTCTCCGGCCACGCGAATGACGCGCAGATCGCCGCGCTGCTGACAGGTTTGCGGATGAAGGGCGAAACGGTCGACGAACTGGTCGGCTTTGCCACAGCCATGCGCCGCCACGCCACCCCGATTTTCCCCGGCAATCTGCCTCTGGCGATCGAAGCGCTCGTCGATACCTGTGGCACCGGCGGCGACGCTTCCGGCACTTTCAATGTTTCCACCGCGGCCGGATTTGTCGTCGCGGGCGCGGGCGTTCACGTTGCCAAGCACGGTAACCGCTCGATCAGCTCGCGCTGCGGCTCCGCGGACGTGCTCGAGCACCTCGGCGTGCGGATCGACCTTCCCCCCGATCGCTTGGCGAAATCCATCGAGGAAGTCGGCATTGGCTTCCTGTTCGCGCCGGCGATCCACGCCGCCACCAAGTACGCGACCCCGGCACGCAAGTCGCTGCGTATGCGCACGGTGTTCAACCTGCTCGGCCCGCTCACCAATCCCGCCGGCGCATCCGCGCAGGTAGTCGGTGTGTACGAAGCCAGCCTCACGGAGCTTATGGCGCGCGCCCTGGGCGAACTTCGCGTGCGCCGCGCCTTCGTCGTCCACGGCGCCGATCACCTCGACGAAATTTCCATCTCCGGAGTCACCTACATTGCCGAACTCCGCGATGGCGTCGTGCGAAGCTACACGGTCGCGCCCGAAGACTTCGGCCTCCGGCGCGCGCCGCTAGAAGCGATCCGCGGAGGCGATGCCGCCCAGAACGCCAAAATCATCCACAAGGTCCTGGGTCGTTCGTCCGCCTCTCGCGAACATGGCCCCCATCGCGATATCGTCCTCGCCAACGCAGCCGCCGCGCTGGTCGCCGCCGGCCGCGCCGCCGATCTGCTCGAAGGCGTCCGCATGGCCGCCCACTCAATCGACTCCGGCGCCGCCCGCGCCAAACTCGAAGCCCTCATCGCCTTTTCCCAATCCGAAAAAGCCCACGGCCTCGCAGCAAATTAAACTCTGCCGGTGTTAGGATTGACACAATAAACTGTCCTGGGCTATATCCCACGGCGAGCAGCCCCACGGGGGCGGATTTCGTCGCGAGGGAAGATGAGGAGGACTCGTCTAATGAAGATGCTGGCGGGTTTCCTGTTGCTTGCGGGAGGTCTGACAACTTGCCCCGCATTCGCCCAGGTCGATTTGTCTGGCGGCTGGCGTCAGCCGATGCATGAGGATGTTCCGGCCGGCCAGGAAATCGGCGATTACGCCGGAATGCCGGTCAACGACGAAGCTCGCGCCCGGGCCGACACCTGGGACGCACGAACCTGGGAGATGATTGAACACGAGTGCGAGCCTCACCCCGCCGACTACGCACCACGCGGTCCCGCCAGCATGCGCATCTATTCGGACATCAGACAGCTCGACCAGCAGGTCGTAGCCTGGCACATGCAGTTATTGTGGATGCTTCCCCAACGCACGATCTACATGGACGGCCGCCCTCACCCTTCCGAATATGCGGCCCACACCTGGCAGGGCTTCTCGACGGGAGAGTGGGTGGCGGACATGCTGAAGGTGACGACCACCCATATGAAGGAAGGATGGCTCCGGCGGGACGGCCTTCCACGCAGCAGTAAAGCGACGATGACGGAATTCTTCATCCGCCACGGGAGCTACTTCACTCTCGCCGCGATTGTGGACGATCCCATTTACATGACCGAATCCTTCATTCGAACCTCGAACTGGATCGCGGGCTCGGCGGTCTCCTTCGCGCCAATGAATTGCATTCCCAGCAATGAAGTGTCGCATCCGAAAGGTTTTGTGGCGCACCA
>JBEKTG010000344.1:0-4174 GCA_049516275.1 Candidatus Acidiferrales bacterium | reverse complement strand
ACCGCCTTACGCATGGCGCGCCGGAAGGCCACGCGCTTTTCCAGCTGGAGCGCGATCGATTCCGCCACCAGTTGCGCGGCGAGTTCGGGACGATGCACTTCCTGAATATCGATGTGCACTTCGCGGTTGGTGCGCTTCTGCACTTCGTTCTTCAGCTTGTCAATTTCCGAGCCCTTGCGCCCGATGATGATTCCCGGCCGCGCGGTGTAGATTCGCACCACGAGCTTGTTGGCGGCGCGCTCGATATCGATGGAGTCGACGCCGGCCGACTTCAGACGCTCCTTGAGCTGCTTCCGGAGGATGACGTCTTCGTGCAGCAGGTCGGCATAGCCCTTCTTGGCGAACCAGCGCGATTTCCAGCCCTTGTTGTAGCCCAGCCGAAACCCGTACGGATGTGTTTTCTGCCCCAAACTGGCCTCCCGCTCTCCTACTTCTTCTTCTGCGATTCTTTCGCGCGCTTCTCGATGGCCTTGCGAGCCTTGCGGACCGCGCCGCGCACGCCCTTGGACGACTGCTCTTCCGCCGCGACCGCCGCCGCGCGGCTGGCCGCCGCCCGCAGGTGCTCGGACACGGCCACTTCGATGTGGCTGGTGCGCTTCTGGTAACGGAAGCCGCGGCACATCGGCGCAGGACGCATGCGCTTCCAGCGCGGACCTTCGTTCACGCAGCAGTGCGTCACGTAGAGCGCATCCACGTCGAGCGACGCGCCGGAATCGTCCGCCTTGCGCTCCGCGTTGGCGATGGCGCTGCGCAGCGTCTTGGCGACGTCCTTGGCGATGCGCTTCTTGGTGAACTGCAGCGTCTGCAAAGCTTCTTCCGCGCGCTGGCCGCGGATCAAATCGATCACCAGCCGGGCCTTTTGCGGCGACACGCGCACAAAGCGCGCGATCGCTGTACCTTCAATCTGACCTTGAACCTGTTCTGCCGTTGCCATCGTGTTATGCCCTTCGCCTTACGCCTTTGGTGCTCCAGCCCCGCCGCCAGCCGCCGGCGCCCCTGCGGCTCCCGCCGGAGCAGCTGCCCCAGCCGCCCTTTCGAGGGCCGCTTTCACCGCGTGGCCCTTAAAGCTCCGTGTGGGAGCAAACTCACCCAGCTTGTGCCCCACCATCTGCTCGGTGATATACACGGGGATAAACTTTCTCCCATTGTGAACCGCGATCGTGTGGCCGATCATGTCCGGCAAAATCGTCGAGCGCCGCGACCACGTCTTCACGACCTTCTTCTCGTTTCGCGAATTCATCCCCTCGACCTTCACGCGCAGGTGGTCGTCGACAAACGGACCCTTCTTTAATGAACGCGGCATCTTTCCTCTATTCCTCCACGCGGCGCAGCTTGATCCACTGCTCGCGGCGCAGCTTGCGAAATCCCCGGACCGGGCCCGACACGCGGTGAGAAAGCGGGCAGAACGGGCATACGAACCGCGTTCCCTGCGCGTTGGGTATCTTCTCCACAATCACGGCCCAGCCGCTCTTGCACAAGCGCATCATCACTTGCGGCGCCGGCGCCTGCTTCGAAGAAACCTTTACCACCGGCTTTACCGGCCGTCGCGGAACCGCTTTCCGCGGACGCGCGCTGCGGCGTGTTGCACGTCGAGACGATCTTGTAGCTGCCATCAGACCCTCGATTCCCCGCCGCGCCGGGTTCATAATTGTACTGCTGCTCCAAACTACGGCTTGCGCCGCTCCACAATCATCCGGTCGCTCTTGCGCTTCTTGCGGGTCTTAGCGCCCAGTGTCGGGAATCCCCAGGGAGTTTGCGGGTGGTTGCCCTTCACGCGGCCTTCGCCGCCGCCGTGCGGGTGATCCACCGGGTTCATGGCCACGCCGCGCACCGTGGGACGCTTTCCGTGCCACCGCGTGCGGCCCGCTTTCCCGTACGTCACATTCTCGTGGTCCACGTTGCCGAGCTGCCCTACCGTGGCCATACAATCCACACTGAACTTGCGCACTTCACCCGAAGGCAGCTTGACCAGGGCAATGTCGCCTTCCTTGCTCAAAAGCTGCGCTGCGCCGCCCGCAGCCCGGACCACCTGGCCGCCCTTTCCCGGAAACAGCTCCAGGTTGTGCACCATCGTGCCGGGAGGAATGTGGCGGAACGCCATGGCATTGCCCGGTAGAATGTCCGCACCCTCGCCGTTCTGCACTGTCATGCCGACTTCCAGGCCCACCGGCTGCAGGATGTAGCGCTTCTCGCCGTCGGCGTAGTGCAGCAGCGCGATCCGCGACGAGCGGTTGGGATCGTATTCGATGGCGGCAACCTTGGCCGGGATTCCCGTCTTGTCGCGCCGGAAATCGATGGCGCGGTAGCGCCGCGCGTGGCCTCCGCCGCGGTGCCACGAAGTCACTTCCCCGTGCGAGTTGCGCCCGCCGGTACGCTTCTTCGATTCGGTAAGCGATTTCTCCGGCGTCTGCTTGGTGATTTCGCTCTTATCGAGCATCGTCAGAAAGCGCCGAGCGGGTGTGTACGGTTTAAATGTTTTCAGTGCCATGCTTGCCTCGAGCCTTCGTTACAGATTCTCCGCGTATTCGATCATCTTCTCGCCGGGGGCCAGCTTCACGTACGCCTTCTTCCAGTCGCTGCGGAAACCTTCGGCGCGCCCGCGGCGGCGGAACTTGCCGTGGTAGATCGCGGTGCGAACCTTGTCGACCTTCACTTTGAAGATCCGCTGCACCGCTTCTTTCACTTCCGTCTTGGTCGCGTCGGAAACCACTTCAAACACGACCGTATGCTGCGCTTCCTTCACGGCCAGGCCTTTTTCGGTAATGATCGGCCGGCGGATAATCTGATAGAGCCTCGTCGCCATAACCTATTCCTTTTTCGCCTTGGGCTTGGCCTTCGGCTTGTCTTTCTTTCCGGCGCTTGCGGTCTTCTCCGCTTTCGCGGCTGCCGGCTTCTTTGCGACCTTTGGCGCCGCCTGTGCTTTGGGCTTCACGGGCGCGGCCTTGGCAGCGGTGCCTTCGCTTGGGTCCGCCTTGGCGGCCGGGGCCGGCTCGATCTGGACGATTTCATCGGGCTCGCTCTTAGTGGCCGAAAGCGCCCGGCTCAGCCGGACCGCCGCCTCGCGCGAAAGCATCAGGCGATCGTGGCGCAGCAGGTCGTAGGGCTCAAGGCGCGTGGAGGCGACCAGCGTTACGCCGTCCAGATTCCTGCTGGCGCGCTCCAGATTCACGTCCGCCGTATTCGACACGAGTAAAATCGTGCGCTTGGCGCCGTCCAGTTTGTCGAGCGATTGCCGGAAAGCCTTGGTCTTGTGCGATTCGAGCGCCCAGCCGTCTACAATGGTGAGCTTCTGCTGCGCCACCTTTGCCGAGAGTGCCGAACGCAGCGCGCCCAGCACCATCTTCTTCGGCAGCGCGTATTCGTAGCTTCGCGGTGTGGGGCCGTGGACGGTGCCGCCGTGCCGCCACAACGGCGATCGGATCGATCCAACGCGCGCGCGCCCGGTGCCTTTCTGCTTCCACAGCTTCTTGCCCGAGCCGCTGACTTCGCTCTTGTCTTTCGTCTTATGCGTGCCCGCGCGCTGGCCGGCCAGGTAATGCCGCACCGCTTCATGCAGCAGGTGCTCGTTTACCTTGGCGCCAAAAACGTCGTCGGCCAATTCCAGCTGACCGATGGTCTTGCCTTCCAGGTTTTTCACGTCCACAACTGGCATCGTCGTCTCTCGCCGTTTCCTGAAGCTAAGCTTTTAGCCCTTCGCCTTGCGAATCAAAATGTAGCTGCCCGCCGGACCCGCCACCGCTCCGCGCACCAGGAGCAGATTCTCATCGGTGTCGATCTTTACCACGCGCAAATTCTTGCTGGTCTTGCGCTCGCTGCCCATGTGCCCCGGAAAATGCTGCCCTTTCCAGACGCGTGACGGGAACGAGCTCGCGCCGATTCCGCCGGGAGCGCGATGATGCATCGAGCCGTGCGTCGAGTCGCCGCCGCGATAGTGCCAGCGCTTCACACCGCCCTGAAATCCCTTGCCCTTGCTGACGCCCGTGACGTCGACTAATTCGCCGATCTGAAAGCCGTCGACCAGCACGCGATCGCCGGGTTTCGTTTCGTCCTTGGAATCATTCGTGCGAATCTCGCGCACATAGCGCATCGGGGCCACATTCGACTTCTTGAAATGACCGGTCAGCGCCTTGTTCACGCGCTGCGGCTTGATGAATTCCACCAGGCCCAGTTGCAC
>JBEKTG010000343.1:0-5263 GCA_049516275.1 Candidatus Acidiferrales bacterium | reverse complement strand
TTGCCCCTGGGCGGTTTTGGGAGGACCGTCCTCGGCTACCACTGCCCCGGAACTGGCATTTCGCGCCGAGGCAGGGACCAGCGCCTTCACCTTCACCCGCGCCACGCGACGCCGGTCCATCTCCGTCACCGTGAATCGGTACCCCTCGGCCTCAAAACTTTCGCCGCCCTTGGGCACAAATCCGAGCCGGTTCAAGATAAATCCGCCCACCGTCTCGTACGAAGAATCGTCGGGAAGCACAATCCCGTGCTGCGCTTCCAGATCGCGAACCGTCATCGAACCCTCAAAGATCATTCCCCCGTCGGGCAGCAGGTGAGGCTTTTCCACCACGTCAAACTCGTCATGAATCTCGCCGACCATTTGCTCGAGGATATCTTCGAGTGTGACGAGCCCCAGAATACTTCCAAACTCGTCGACCACCATCGCCAGGCCGGTTCGGCGGGCGCGAAACTCGAGGAGCAATTCGCTCGCCGGCTTTGTCTCCGGAACGATCAGGACGTCGCGCAACAGGCTCTTCAGATGAAATTGAGAAGGCCCGTCCTCGGGAGAGGAGCGCGAGGGATCGAGCAGCGTCCAGAGCGCATCCTTGATGTGAACGAAGCCGAGGATGTGGTCGAGCGTCCCTTCGTAGACGGGAATGCGGGAACGCTGCGTGGTGGCGAATAGCTTCATGGTCTCTTCGAGCGTGGCATCGGCGGGCAGGGCGTGCATGTCCGGCCGCGGAACCATGATTTCGCGCGCCTGAATCTGCCCCAGTTCGATGGCGCTCTGGATGAATTTCACTTCTGCTTCGGGAATCAGACCGCGGTCCCGGGCTTGCTGGATCATCACCTGCAATTCTTCGGTCGAGCGGACGAGCGTGTGGCTGTGCGGCGCGACGACGCCCAGCGCGAGTACCAGCTTCTCGGCGACGCCATCCAGCAGATCGATCGCCGGGCGGAACGTCTGCAGAAACCAATGAAACGGGCGCGCGACGAGCAGGGCCACGCGCTCGGCTCGCGCGAGGCTCAGCCCCTTCGGGACAAGTTCTCCGAGCACAACCTGAAAAAACGTAAGCAGGCCGAAAGCCAGCACCAGCGCCACCGTGTGCGCCACGAGAGCGCCCCACGGGCGCCGAATGTCCTCCACAAGCGGATTGAGGACGCGCGAAAGCGTCACTTCGCCCAGATACCCGAGCAGCAGGCTGGCGATCGTGATCCCTACCTGCACGCCTGAAACCACGCGGCCTATGTCGCCGAGCAACTGCTCGACGATTTTCGCGCGGAGATCGCCCTTCTCGCTCAATTGCCGAACACGCGAAACGCGGACGGCCACGAGCGAGAATTCCGTCGCGGCGAAGAATGCGTTGATTCCGATGAGCAGGAGCACGCCGAAAAGTTGCAGCGCACTCATCGCGGGGGCACGCTCGGGCTTTGATGGAACGAAGTGTGAGGCGGGTGATTGACGGCAGAGAGCATCGAGTATCCCGGTCTGTCGCTACCGCTGCGACACCTTGCCGGAAGCGATGGCGGAATTGAAGTCAGCGGATTTTCCCTTGGCGATGGATAGCGTCTTCCACCGCCCGCCGGCAAAATGTTTCGCGATGTACACGATTTGGCCCACGTGGTAGGCAGTGTGCGAGGTGCCGCGATTGATCGCCTGCATTACCGAATGGGCCTCGCCGCGAATCGTCACTTTTCGCACCAGGTCCGCATCGGTGAGTCCCGTGAGAGCGCCGAAAAGCTCCGACCAACCCGCATTCCACGCCGCCATTATTTCGGCGCGCGTCTGAAAGGGGCGCTCGAATTCGGCGTCGCGATTGCGCTCGGGCTTCTCGCCGTCGGTGGCGAGAAAATCCTTCCAGCGGGACAACATGTTGCCGGACAGATGTTTGACGATTGTGGCAATGGAGTTCGATTCGCCGTCGGGAGCCGTTGCGAGCATTTCATCCGGCACCTGCTCGATGGCGCCTTCGGCCAGGTGCTCATAGTAACGAAGGATATCCAGCGAGTCCTTCACGTACGAAGCAGTGAACTCCAGCGCCATGAGCGGATTGTGCATGGTCCGCCTCCGATACGCAAGAGGGTGAGGCGTCGCTCAGGTGGGGTCGCACGGGAAGACAAATCCGTATTCGTCCACCGGGTGTTCCGTGCGCTTTGCGTTGTTATTCCCGCGGCCATAGGTTACAGTTACCGACTTTCACCAAGGGGCCCGAGACACATGCCAGCCGCCGGAAAAGAGAAGCTGAAAGTTTTGATACGCCGAGCCGCGATCAACAAGCGCGTTCGCGAAGTCGCCAAGGAGATTTCGCGCGACTTCAAGGGCGAGCGCGTTCATTTGATCGGCGTGCTGAAAGGCGCGTGCATCTTTCTTTCCGATCTGGTGCGCGAGATCAATCTGGAATGCTCGATAGATTTCATCGCGGTGTCGAGCTACGGAAAAGGGAAAGAATCCTCGGGGCAGGTGCGCGTGCTCAAGGACCTCGACAGCAGCATCGAGGGGCTGAACGTCGTTCTCGTCGAGGATATTCTCGATACCGGCCTGACGCTGAGCTATCTGTTGCGGGTCTTGCAGCAACGCAAGCCCAAGGCGCTTCGCGTGGCGGCGCTGCTCGATAAACCTTCGCGAAGGCTGAAGCAGGTGGAGGGCAATTACATCGGCTTCAGCATCCCCAATGAGTTCGTGGTTGGCTACGGGCTCGATTATTCGGAGCGATATCGCAACCTGAAGGATGTCTGCGTCCTCAAGCTTCCCGCGGACGGGCCGAGTCATTAGGATCGCCGGCGCCTAAGACACGATCGATCGAGCGTGTGATCCGACCGCTGTAGTTGATATTTATCTGTGCGAGAGCACATCTTTTACGGACGGCCATTCTCCGGCTGTTATAATAATCTCCTTCATAACTTTCGCTGGTACTGCAAGGTTTGGGGACCCGGCTTGCCCGCTCTGGAATACTGCCTTCGGACGGGATTTGCACGAGCTTGTGGACTGTAAATGGACTCGATCGAACTCAATTCGATGGTGGAGATTCCCGCCGATACGCTCGCGGTGCTGACGGAGATCAGCCGCGAAATCAACTCCTCCCTGAATCTGGACGAGGTGCTGGCGAGTGCCGCGTCTCAGGTAAAGCGCCTCATCGATTTCGAGATTTTCTCGCTGCTGCTGATCGACGAAAGCGCGAACAACCTCTATTTCCGGTTCGCCATCGGGCACCGCCTGGAAGTTGTGGAGCACTGGCGCATCCCCATCGGCGACGGCATCATCGGCTCGGCCGCCGCCACAGGCCAGGCGATCCGCGTGGGAGACGTTTCCAAGGACTCGCGCTACCTGCCCGCCGTGGAAGCGGTACACTCCGAACTCGCGGTGCCCATCGTCGCCCGCGGAAAAGTGGTGGGCGTGATGGACATCGAGAGCCGCCAGCTCGATTACTTCACTCCCGCGCAGCAAAACATCCTGACGCTCGTGGCCAGCCGCATTGGCACGGCCATCGTAAACGCGCAGCTCTACGAAAATGCCCAGAAGCAGGCGGAAACCCTGCTGATGCTCAATGAAATCGGGCGGGAGGCGAATTCGACGCTGCAGGTGGAAGAGGTGCTGCGCCGCGCCGCCGAACTCACCAAGCGATTGATCGACTACCAGATTTTCAGCATCCTGCTCATCGACGAAGTCGAGGGAGTGTTCCGCCACCGCGTAACCGTGAAATTCGGCCAGCGCATTCAGGAAAAATCCACGGTTCCCGTCTACGAGGGCATCATTGGGGCGGCCGCCTCGCTTCGCCAGCCTGTTTTTGTTCCGGATGTCTCGCTCGATCCGCGCTACCGGATGGCCAATCCGGAAACGCGCTCCGAACTGGCCGTGCCGATGATCTTCAAGAACCGCGTGGTCGGCGTGATGGACCTCGAAAGCCCGCAGGTGAACTATTTCACGCCGGATCACGTGCAGGTGCTTTCGATTCTCGCCGCGCACCTGGCCGTCTCCATCGAAAACGCGCGCCTCTACGAACAGGTGATTCGTCTGCCGGGCCCCGAGTTCGGGCTGGATATCGCCGCGCGCGTCGTCTCCTCGCGCGAACTCAGCGGAGACGTCTACGACTTTCTCCGCTACGGACCGCAGGACCTGGGCATCGCTCTGGGCGACGTGAGCGGCAAAGGCAGCGCGGCGGCGCTCTATGGAGCGGTGGCGATCGGCACGCTGCGCAGCCTCGGCTCGCAAAAGCCGCGGCCCGCGAACATGCTCCGCGCCATCAACGGATTTCTTGGTGAACGCCTGATCGAAGGCCGGTTCATGACGCTGTGCTTCGCGACGTGGCACCGGCGCAAGCGCAGGCTGCGCATCGCCAACGCAGGACAGGAGCAGCCTCTGCTCTTTCATGGCGGACGTTGCGAACAAATCCAGCTCGCGGGCTTTCCTCTTGGGATGTTTGAGGAGGTCACCTACGACGAACGCAGCTACATTTTAGATCCGGGCGATATCGTGGTGTTTTTCTCCGACGGCATTGGCGACACGCAGAGCCCTACGTTGGAATTCTTCGGCCACGCGGGCCTCAACAGACTCATCATGGACAATCAGCACGCAACTGCCGATGGCCTCGCCGACCGTATTCTTGAGGAAGTGGACCGCTTCTCGGGGGGAAAGCACCCTACCGATGACCGTACGGTGCTGGTGTTGAAGGTCGTGTAAAATCGCTCTTCCGAAGACATCTCACCTTTCACCCCATCGCAATTTGCTTCTCAGCACTTCGAAATAAGTTTTCTGCGGCGACTGTACGAACGCCACCCTGTTCGGAGATTTGGTGATGGCCACGCGGTCGCGCGGCTCCAGCTTGAATCCCACCTGGCCATCCAGGGTGAGATAGACCGGCTCTTCGGCCGCGGCGATGTCGATCTCCACGCACGACGTATCGGGAATCACGAGCGGCCGGTTCGTCAGCATGTGCGGGCAAATCGGCGTGATGACAAACGCATCGAGATGCGGATGCACTACCGGTCCGCCTGCCGCCAGCGAATAGGCAGTGGAGCCGGTGGGAGTCGCGACGATCAGCCCATCGGCGCGGTAGCGGCCCACCTGGGCGCCGTCAACGTACACGTCGAAATCCAGCATCCGGGCGAGCGCCGCCTTGTTGATGACGGCGTCATTCAGCGCCACTTGCTTTTCAGCGCTTTTGCCGTCGCGAAAAATCTGGGCGGTCAGCATCATGCGCTCGCTGAACTGATGTTCGCCGGCCAGCACGCGCTCGAGCACCGGGTAGAGTTCTTCTCGCGTGACGCTCGTGAGAAATCCCAGG
>JBEKTG010000342.1:0-4197 GCA_049516275.1 Candidatus Acidiferrales bacterium | reverse complement strand
ATCATCTTCCTCGGCACGCCGATCGACGATCACGTGGCCAATCTCGTGACGGCCCAATTGCTCTTCCTCGAGTCGGAAGACCCCGAAAAAGACATTTCCATTTACATCAACTCGCCGGGCGGATCCATATCGGCGGGAATGGCCATTTACGACACGATGCAGTTCGTGCGCCCCGATGTGGTCACGTACTGTATCGGCCAGTCCGCATCAATCGCCGCGGTGTTGCTGGCGGCCGGCACGCCGAAGAAGCGTTATGCGCTACCCAACTCCCGGGTACTGATCCATCAGCCATGGATGTCGGGACTCTCGGGGCAGGCGACTGACATCGATATCCACGCAAAAGAGATTATCCGCACCCGCGCCGCACTGAACAAGTTGCTGGCCGACCACACGGGGCAGTCGGTGGAAAAGATCGAGCGTGATGTGGAGCGCGATTTCATCATGACGGCGGATCAAGCGAAGGCGTACGGGTTGGTGGATGAGATCATCACCAAGCACCGCTAGGGTTCGTAAAGGTTAGCGTTGAAGGCAATGATTTTTTACCCCCGGGCCTGCTTCCGTCTTACAATAGGGTATAGTTCCGCAGCGGGTGTAGTTTTCAGTGAGAACAGGGGCCCTCAGTGAAAAGGTTCACTCCAGAAGAGCCTTTGCGTTGCTCGTTCTGCCATAAGACGCAGGAACAGGTGGAGAAGCTTATCAGTTCTCCATCGGAATACCCGCGGTCTTATATCTGCAACGAGTGCGTAGGCGTGTGCCAGCAGATTCTGGAAGATGAGAAGAAGGAGCAGTCAAGCCCGGCCAACCGGCGGTTACCGCGCCCCCCTGAGATCAAGGCTTTTCTCGATGGCTACGTCATCGGCCAGGATAAAACCAAGAAAAAGCTCGCCGTTGCGGTCTACAACCATTACAAACGCATTTTCCTGAACCGCCAGCCGGGCGACGTGGAACTCACGAAGTCGAACATCCTGCTGATTGGACCAACCGGCACAGGGAAGACTTTGCTGGCGCAGACCCTTTCGCGAATGCTCGAAGTGCCGTTCGCCATCGTGGATGCGACTACCCTTACCGAAGCGGGTTATGTAGGCGAGGACGTCGAAAACATTATCCTGAAGCTTCTGCAGGCCGCGGACGGTGACGTCCAAAAGGCCCAGCAGGGCATCATCTATATCGACGAGATCGACAAGATTTCCAAGAAGGACGAAAACCCCTCGATCACGCGCGACGTTTCCGGCGAGGGAGTTCAGCAGGCCCTGCTGAAGATTCTCGAGGGCACCGTTGCCAACGTTCCGCCCCAGGGCGGACGCAAGCACCCGCACCAGGAATTTACGCCGGTGGACACCACCAATATCCTGTTTATCTGCGGCGGCGCTTTCGTAGGGCTGGAGAAGACCATCGAGCGGCGCGTGGGGCAAAAATCGCTCGGCTTTCATGCCGATGCTCAACCCTCCACTGCGACGCGGCGCAATATCGAGGTGCTCGAACAGGCCCAGCCGACCGACCTGATTCGCTACGGGCTGATCCCCGAATTTGTGGGCCGGCTGCCGGTGCTGGGCGTACTGAGCGACCTCGACAAGAGCGCGCTGGTTCGCATTCTGACGGAACCCAAAAACGCGCTGGTGCGTCAATATCAAAGACTCTTCGAATTTGAGAACGTTCGCCTCCGCTTCACAGACGACGCGCTTGAGACCGTCGCCGACCTCGCGCTGCAGCGAAAAGTGGGTGCCCGCGGACTGCGCATGATTCTCGAAGATCTCATGCTTGAAATGATGTACCACCTGCCAGCGCAGCGGAAACTCCGGGACTTTGTGGTCACCGCGGACATGGTAAAGGGTCACGAAATCAATTGGAGCCTGCTCGAAAAGGCCGGCTAGGAAAACCTTGGCACCCAAAGAGTCCATCTTTACGCGGGAAAAACTCGAAATGAAGCGCGTCCCGATGATGCCGGTCCGGGACATGGTCATCTTTCCCGAGATGATGCATCCCTTCATTGTAGGCCGCGAAGCCTCCGTGCGCGCCCTGGAAGAAGCGCTCGCGGGCGACAAGAAGATTTTTCTCGTCACGCAGCACGATGCCTCCATCGACGATCCCAAGCCCGAGGAAATCTATCAGGTCGGCACGCTCGCCAATATCGTGCAGAGCGTCAAGCTGCCCGACGGCAATATCAAGGTGCTGGTAGAAGGCACCGAGCGCGCCAAGATCGTCCAGATCACCAGCGACGAAGGGTTCTTCCGCGCGTCCGTGAAGCTTGTTCCGGTGAAGACAGAGCCGTCTCCCCAGGTGGAGCAGGCTTCGAGCCGCGTCACCAATTTGTTCGAGCAGTACGTCAAGCTTTCGCAAACCCTGAATTACGACACGATGATCGCCGCCGTGCGCGTCGAAGACCCTGGAAAGCTGTCCGACGCCATCGCCGCCAACCTGCAGATTCCCGTGGAAGAGAAGCAGGAACTGCTGGAAATTTTCGAGCCGCTCGAGCGGCTGAACCGCATCGCCGATATTCTCGAAGTCGAAATCGAGAAGCTCAACGTCGATCGCTCCATCAACACCCGCGTGAAGCGGCAGATGGAACGTGCCCAGAAAGAGTATTACCTCAACGAGAAGCTCAAGGCCATCCAGAAAGAGCTGGGGCGCGGCGAAGCGAACGAAATCGAGCAGCTCAAGAAGAAGATTGAAGCCTCGGGCATGCCCGAAGGCCCCATGGAAAAGGCCCTGCAGGAACTCAAGCGGCTGGAAATGATGCCGCCGATGTCGGCCGAGTCCACCGTGTCGCGGAATTACCTGGACTGGCTGCTGGCGGTGCCCTGGAAGAAGCGCTCGAAGGAGTTGCGCGACATCACCCGCGCCGAGCAGATCCTCTCCGAAGATCATTACGGCCTCGAAAAGATCAAAGAGCGCATTCTTGAATACCTTGCTGTGCGCCAGCTCGTAAAGAACCCGAAAGGTTCGATTCTCTGTTTCCTCGGGCCTCCGGGAGTCGGCAAGACCTCGCTCGCCACCTCGATTGGCCGAGCCACGGGGCGCAAGTTCGTGCGCGTTTCGTTGGGCGGCGTGCGCGACGAAGCGGAAATCCGCGGCCACCGCCGCACCTATATCGGCGCGCTTCCGGGCCAGATCATCCAGATGATGCGCAAGGCCGGCACCATCAATCCGGTTTTCGTGCTCGACGAAGTGGACAAGATGTCGATGGACTTCCGCGGCGATCCTTCCGCGGCGCTGATGGAAGTGCTCGATCCGGAACTCAACCATTCGTTTACCGACCATTATCTCGATGTCGAATACGATCTTTCGAAGGTTATGTTCATCTGCACCGCGAACGTGCTGCACACGATTCCGCAGCCCCTGCAGGATCGCATGGAAGTGCTGCGCATCCCGGGCTATACGGAACAGGAAAAGCACCAGATCGCGACGCGCTACCTGGTTCCGCGGCAGATTGAAGCCACCGGCCTGGCGGCGGAAAATTTGAAGTTTACCGACGAAGGCCTCACGCACATCATCCGCCATTACACCCACGAAGCGGGCGTGCGCAGCCTGGACCGCGAGATCGCCAATGTCTGCCGCAAGGTGACCCGCAAGGTTGTTGCGGAAGGGAAGGGCTTCACCGCCGAGCTGAACGTGGCGAATGTGAACGACTACCTCGGGATCATCAAGTACCGCGACTTCTTTGCCGAAAAGAAAAACGAGATCGGCCTGACCACCGGCCTCGCGTGGACCGAAATGGGCGGGCAGGTGCTCTCGACCGAAGCGACCCTGATGCAGGGAAAAGGCCGGCTCACCCTCACCGGTAAGCTAGGCGACGTGATGCAGGAATCGGCGCAGGCGGGCATGAGCTACGTGCGCTCGCGCAGCCACCTGTTCGGCCTTCCCAAGGATTTCTACCGGCATATCGACATTCACATTCACGTCCCGGAAGGCGCCATCCCCAAGGACGGGCCTTCAGCGGGCATCACGCTGTGCACGTCGATCGTGAGCGCGCTCACGCGCATTCCGGTGCGCTGCGACCTGGCGATGACCGGTGAGATCACGCTGCGGGGCAAGGTGCTGCCGATTGGCGGGGTGAAGGAAAAGCTTTTGGCGGCTCACCGTCTCGGGCTGCACACCGTGATTCTGCCCAAAGACAACGAAAAAGATCTGGCGGACATCCCGCCGGAAATCAAGGCCCAGATGTCCATCCATTTTGTGGAGTCGATGGACGAAGTCCTG
>JBEKTG010000341.1:0-4198 GCA_049516275.1 Candidatus Acidiferrales bacterium | reverse complement strand
CGACTACCGGCACGCCGAAGGCAATTCCGATTCGCACATCAAGACAGCATTCATCGGCACGTCGGAGACGATTTGGATCGAGGGAGGCCGGCTCGCTCTGGGCCGCTGGCAGGTGATCTTCTTCGCCGAATTCGACGGGCCGCGCTCGCGCGAGCTGCACGTCAAAATCGTTGCCGATCCATCCGTCGGATTGACCTCACTGACTGTGAAATAGGTTGAAGGTGTGGGTTTTCCAGCCCTGATTGAAACGACTGAAAATCGCGTGGATGATCCGGTCCCCGCTTTCGACGTTGGTGAATACGACCATGGGCCGGGTGCGACCGCAGCCGCGTTCGCGGAATACGCAGTTGAATCACTCCTGGCAGGTGATCTTCTTCGCGGAAGTTGACGGGCCCCGAGCGCGCGAACTGCACGTCAGGATCGTTCCGATCCATCCGTCGGATGGAAGCTGTTGTCAACTCGAACGGAAACGGATACATTCGTGGAAGCGAAATGTGCTGCCTTGGCCCGTTGGACGGTCCTCTCAATAGGCGCGGCTCTGTCTTCTGACCGTGGTGCCAAGGGTGGAAGCTTTTTGTTATGGCTGTGCGATCCAAGATCGATGGGTTGCTGCCACCTCGCGGTGCCGAAGCTGTAAAGCGCGCGGGGGCTTCGCCGCGCGTGAAGCTGGAAGCCTCCCCCCGGAAAATGGCTCTGGCAGGCTCATGCCCGCACTGCGGCGGGAAAATCCTGGACCGGGAAGCCCGGCACAGTTTTTTTGACAAGGTAATGCGAGTCGTCCACTTGCGACCCTTCCGCTGCCGACGCTGCTACCATCGCTTCTACGGTCGAACCTGATCTCCTCTTGAGCCTCGCTGTTGCCTTTGCCTTTCGCTGTCATCCTGCCTCATTTGCCCCGATGCTCTTCCGTTTCGCCTTATATTCGCCTCCGGCAAGTTCTGGTAAGATAGCTCCTCTGGAACCAACCAAATGAGCGCCCCTCTCAAATCGAAGGAAGCTTTTGGCTTGAACGAGGAACAGCGCGCCGCGGTCGAGCACCGGGACGGCCCCCTTCTTGTCGTCGCCGGCGCGGGAACGGGCAAGACGCGCGTCATCACGGAGCGCATTCGCGCGCTGCTCGAGTCCGACCCATCCCTCGCAGGCGAGAACATTCTCGGCCTCACCTTCACCGACAAATCCGCCGGCGAGATGAAGCACCGCGTCGTCAAGGCCATCGGCGAGCGCGCCGAAGGCGTGTGGCTGAGCACCTTCCATTCCTTCTGCCTGGAAAAGATTCTGCGCCCGGCGAACGCGGACATTCAGCCATTGGACGACATCGACCACCGCATCCTTCTTCGCCGGAATATCGCGGAGCTTGCGCTGGTCCATTTCTGGCGCCTGGCGGAGCCCGCCGAGTTCCTGCGCGACTTCGTCACATTTTTTTCGCGCTGCCAGGACGAGCTTGTAACGCCCGGCGATTACCAGCGCTACGTCGAAGGCTTGCGGAGAAAGCATGATTCTCGCAAGTCCTCCCTCGAACCGGACGCGCTGCAAATCGCCGAGGAGGAAGTAGCGCGCCAGGAAGAACTCGCGCGCGTCTACCGCGTGAGCGAGCGGCTGCTTCGCGATCGCAACCTGCACACGTTCGGCGCGCAGATTCTGCAGGCCGTGGAATTGCTCCGCAACGATGCGGACCTGCTCGAGCAGATGCGCCAGCAGTTCCGCTACATCCTCGTGGACGAATTCCAGGACACCAATATCGCGCAACTCGAACTGCTCTGGATGCTGGCCGGAGGCCATCGCAATATCATGGTCGTCGGGGACCACCATCAGGCCATTTACCGCTTCCGCGGCGCCTCTTACGGAAGTTTCACCACTTTCCTGCAGCGCTTCTGCGGAGCGGGAGCGCGAAAGCCCGCGCTGCCCGGCGGTAAATTCCTCGTCTCGCTGGCCCAGAATTATCGTTCCACCAAGCGCATCCTGAACGTCGCCGATGCGGTGATTCGCAACAACGAGCAGTCGCCGCTCATCCCCCAAAATCCGCTGCGCACGGACAATCGCGACGGCGAGAAAATTCGCGTCGTCGAATTCGGCGCTCCCGAAGAGGAGGCCTGGTGGATAGCCTCCGAGATTGAACGCATGCACGCCGCGGGCGCGCCCTGGCGCAGCTTTGCCGTGCTCTATCGCCGGCATACCCACCGCAATCAGCTTCTCGACGCGCTGCGCCGCAAGCGAATCCCGTTCGTCATTCGAAAGTTTTCCATTCTCTCCAGCACGGTTATTCGCGATCTGCTGGCGTATCTGCGCCTGATTGCCGTTCCCGCGGACAACGTAGCCTGCGCCCGCGTGCTCGCCGCGCCGTACTGGCGTGCCGAGCCTCGCGACCTCGTCAGGCTTTCGGAGCGCGCCGGCAAAAATCATCGCCGCCCGATTTGGGATGAGCTTGAGAGCGCGTTGAGCGCGGAAGCCAAGGACGGCGCCCCGGCCGATCGCTGGCATGAATCGACGCGCCTCGCGGCGCTCGTTCAGATGGTTCACAAGCTCCGCCACTCCGCGAGAAGAAAATCCGCTACCGAGTTGCTGGATGAATTGATCGAACAGCTGGAACTCGCGCCCCTGCCGTCGGAGGCCGACCGCCAGTACCTCGAACGCTTCGTCGCATTCGTTGCCGAGTGGGAGCGCAAGAGCGAAGGCAAGCAGCTTCGCGATTTTATCGAATATCTCGGCTACTTCAACGAACTCGACGGGGACATTTGTCTCGACGAGGAACTGTCCGATGACGCCGTCCAATTGATGACCGTGCATTCCGCCAAGGGGCTGGAATTTCCGCACGTCTTCATCCTGCGGCTCGCCAAGGGAGATTTCCCCTCGGGCTCGCGCAAGCCGGTCTTTGAATTTCCCGCGGAATTGATGAAAGAAGAACGCCCGCAGGGCGATTTTCAGATTCAGGAAGAGCGCCGCTTGTTCTACGTCGCGCTCACCCGCGCCCGGCAGAATCTCACGCTCTCCGCGGTGATCAACAAACGCAAGAAGCCTTCGCCCTTTCTCGATGATTTCCTGATGGAGCCGAAGGTCCAGAAGTTTGACGTGGCGCAGTCGTCGCCCACTGTGAGCGTGCCGCCCTCGGAGGAAGTCGCCGGCCCCGCGCCAGATTCCGCCGATCCGGCTCAGCTCTTTGGACCGCGCCGCGAAAACACCCGCGCCTATTCTCGGGTGGCACTATGGGCCAAGGCCTTTCATCCGCCCCGCCCGGAGCCTTTGCAGCTGAGCCCCTCCGCCATCGATGCGTACGAACGCTGCCCCATGAAGTACATGTTCCAACAGATGTGGGGACTTCGCGGCGGCCCTCATGCGCAGATGACCTTTGGCAACGTGATGCACGCCACCGTCCGCGAGCTCGTCGGCGAAATTCGAAAGGGACGCAAAGTCCCCTTCGAGGAGGTTGTCTCTATCTACGAGCGCGAATGGTCCGCCGCGGGATTCATCGACGAGTTTCACGAGAAGGAGTACCACAAGGCCGGCCGCGAACAGCTGGCGGCCTTCCATCGCAGTTACTCCGCCGCGCCCGCCGACGTGCTCTATCAGGAAAAGCCGTTCGAGCTGCCGCTCGAGCATGAGGTGATCGTCACGGGACGGATCGACCAGATCAACCGCCTGCCCGATGGGGAGGTCGAGATCGTCGACTACAAAACAGGCCGGCCGCGCGACGAGAAAAAAGCGGCGGGCGATCTTCAGCTGAGCGTATACGCGCTGGCCGCCCAGGACGTGCTCGATCTCACTCCCGGCCGGCTGGTCTTCTACAATCTCGCAACCAACGAAGCAGTGGGCACCACGCGCGACAAGAAAACCCTCGCAGCCGTGAAGCAGAAAATCGCCGAGATTGCCGACCAGATTCGCGCCGGGGAATTTTCCCCGAAGCCGGGCTTTTCCTGCGGCTATTGCGATTTCAAACCGCTCTGCCCGGCCCACGAGCAGCTGATCAACATTCAGCCCGCCGCGCCGACTGCGTAGAATCCCGGAGCCATCTTTCGCTGCCTTGCCATCAAAATAAAAGCGGGGCAATCGTGTGAACGATTGCCCCGCTTGTTTTTCTCGAAGGGCCCTCTTAAACCGGAAGCCCCTGGATCGGTTCCGCGCATGAACTACTGTGGAACTTCTCCCCGCGAGAGCGCGCCGGAAATTTAAATCGCGCTCGAATCGCTTGGTTCATCTATAAATG
>JBEKTG010000340.1:0-4932 GCA_049516275.1 Candidatus Acidiferrales bacterium | reverse complement strand
CCCACCGTTGCGAGCGCGCGCAGGGCCTGCCGATGGCGTTCCACATGGGAGGCACCGCGGGCGAGCAAGGGCGCTTCGACGTTTTCGAGCACCGTGAGCCAGGGAAACAGGGCGAAGCTTTGGAACACGATGGCGACGTTGGGGCGGCACTCGGCCATCGGCTTGCCGTGCCAGGTAACTTCCCCTGCCGAGGGCTCCGCGAGCCCCGAAAGGATCCGCAACAGAGTGGACTTGCCCGATCCGGAAGGCCCGAGAAGCGCGGTGATCGTGCCAGCTTCCAAAGACAGATCGGTCGGTGCGATTACCTGAATCATTCTTCCTTCCGGCTGCCGAAAGCTTTTCTCGACTTGCCTGATGGCAATGATCGGCTCGCCTTTTGATTCGGGTACTTCGGGTTGGCCAGCTGCGGGAGCCTCTTCACCGGCCGGGGCGGCTTCGACGGCGGCTTTTGCCGGCAAAGCGCCGGCCGCGGCAAGCTCGTCCATCAGGAATTTCCAGGCCTCCTCCGGCAGATCGTCCAAAAAGTGGTCGCGATCGGCAGGCTTCATCGCATCGACGATGGCGCTCAGTTCCTGGGAGGGGCGAGAGTGTAAAAGCACGTAGGCGTGGTAGTACGGGAAATGCGCGACCAGCCCGGCTGCGAAATCGACAGGCAGTTTGCGGAAAATGGCGCGCTGCTGGTCGTAGGGCATCCTCAGAATGAATTCGGCGGCAGGGCCTGGCCCAGCCTCGCGGAGGGCGTCGGTTGCGGTTTCCCACTTCCCCTTGGATATCTGGTCGAGGACGACCTTTTCAAGCGCAGATGAGCCCGTCATGGCAGCGAACAGACTACTATGCTTTTGTTACAGCCGTTAGAACACGAAATTGATATTACTGGGCTTACCGTACTTGCCTGCCTCTGGCGGCTTATGCTAGTGTCGAAATCGGAGGTGCCGTGATGGGCGACAATCTAGGGTCCAAGGTGAGCTACTTTCTGGTTGGTTTGGGAATCGGTTCTCTGATCGGTATTCTGTTTGCGCCCAAATCGGGCGAAGAAACGCGCGATTACCTCTCCAGCAAGGCCGACGAGGGCCGCGACTACGCGCAGAAGAAAGCGCGCGAACTTCGGGAGCGCGCCGAGGACCTGCTCGAGCGCAGCAGAGAAGTGATGTCGCGCCAGAAAGACGCCTTTTCTTCCGCGGTGGAAGCCGGGAAGGAAACGTACAAGAAGGAAGCGAAGATTTCCTAGAAGCGGCGAGGGTTCCTCATGCCAGTGTGGGTCGAGCTGTTCATTGCCGTTGCGGCGATCGCCATCGTTATTCAGACGGTTATCATTGCCTCCACGCTGCTGATGCTCCGCCCCACGATTGAGAATTTTCAGCGAATTGCCACCGATCTACAGTCCAAGATCAATCCGATTCTCGCTACTACCAGCCGCATCCTGGACGATTCCGAAGAGCGCATCCGAAGCATCATGGGCGACGCCTCCGAGATTACACACCTGGCTCGCGGCGAGGCGCAAAAAGTGGACCGTGTGGTCACCGACGCGATCGAGCGGCTGCGGCTGCAGGTGATCCATGCAGACCAGATACTCACCGGCACACTCGAAGTGATCGAAGAGACCGGCGAAAAGGTTCGGAAGAGCGTCATTACGCCGGTGAATCAGGTGTCGGCGTTGCTGAAAGGCATCAAGGTTGGATTGGATGTGATCCGCGGCCGCCGGGGCGCGGGTTCCGATGGCGTTCCCCAGGACGAAGAGCTTTTTATCTAACGTAGTCCCACCGAAGCGTCTCCGAATTCAGAATTGTGGCTGGCCTTGCAGGTCCAGCGGAACAGAGAACCCTCGTCGATTTGCTCTGTCGGGATGACTACGAAAGGTTAGGACGTCTGGGAGTCTTCCATCGAAGCGATCCAGCCGCCGCCCAGGACTTGGTCACCTGCGTAAAATACGGCAGCTTGACCTGGAGTGATGGCGCGCTGAGGTTCGTAGAACGTTACCTGTGCTGTGGTGTTTCCAGTGGGAGCGATTTCGGCCATGGCCGGCTCGTGGCGGTTGCGAATGCGGACCGCGGCTTCCAGGGCGCCGTCCGGCACAGCATAGGGAATCCAGTTGATGTCGCGGACTTGGCAGATGCTGCGGCGGAGTTCGCGGTCTTCGCCCACGACAAGATGGTTCTTCACTCGGTCTAACGCCACCACGTACATCGGCTGGCCGGCCGCGATGCCCAATCCGCGCCTCTGCCCTACCGTGAATTGATGCAGACCGCTGTGGCGTCCCAGAATCGCGCCGGACGTCGAGACAATCTCACCCTCGCCCTGCGGCAGGGAGCTTCCCTGCTCTTCCAGGTAGCCTTCGATGAACTTCACGTAATTTCCCGTGGGCACGAAGCAAATTTCCTGGCTCTCGGGCTTCTCCGCCACCGGCACGGCGAGGCGGCGGGCAATGTCGCGCACTTCCTGCTTGGTCAACTCGCCCAGGGGAAAATCAGTGCGGGCAAGTTGCTCCTGCTTCAATCCAAATAGAAAGTACGACTGATCCTTGCTTTCATCGACGGCCCGAAGCAATTCGTAGCGTCCGGTGTCCGCATTGTGGCGAACGCGCGCGTAGTGCCCGGTGGCGATGCGCTCCGCCCCGATCTGCCGGGCGGTGGCGAGGAGCTGATCGAACTTCACGTGATTGTTGCAAAGCGTGCAGGGGATTGGGGTGCGGCCTTGCAGATAATCGTCGACGAAGGGGCGCACGACGGACTGTTCGAACTCGCGCTCGAAATTGATCACGTAGTAGGGAATGCCCAGATGCTCGGCGACGCGGCGCGCGTCGTAAACATCGTCAATCGAGCAGCAGCGATGCTGCTTCGGCCCGTCACCCTGAAGCTGCGGAAGGCGCCGCTGATTCCAAAGCTGCATGGTGAGGCCGACAATCGCGCGGCCGCGATCGTGCAGGATCGCCGCGACGGTGGAACTATCCACACCCCCGCTCATGGCCACGGCAACCGCGTTGGCAGGCGGAGCAACGGCTTCGCGCAAGCGTTCGAGTTCAGTAATGGGAGACATGGGGACTTTCAGAATTTTACCCGGACTACCATTTTACCTGGATTATCACTGCGCGGATACTTCGGTTACAGAATGAGGCGAAAGGGCGCGCAAGCGCTCGACAACACCCGGCAGCACGCGAATCGCTTCGTCGATTTCAGCGTCAGTGGTGAAGCGCCCCAGGCTGAAGCGCACGGTGGAACGCGCGTCGCCATCGGAGAGGCCGATCGCTTTCAGCACGTGCGACGGTTCGACGGCTCCCGAGGAGCACGCCGCGCCCGTGGAGCATTCGATTCCCTGCAGGTCGAGCGCGATCACCAGCGCCTCGCTTCCTGCAGCCGGGAAAGTGAGATTCGCGGTGTTCCAAACCCGGCGGCTGCGGTCGCCATTCACTTTTGCCGAAGGCACCAGCCTGCACACGGCTTCCTGGAAGCGGTCCCGAAGGGCCCCAATTCGGCCCGCGTCAGCTGCCATTTTCTGAGCCGCCAACTTCGCGGCCTCCCCCAGACCGACGATGCCCGGAACATTCTCCGTGCCGGGACGGCGGTCACGCTCGGCGTGGCCCCCGCGAAACAGAGGCTCGATCGGCGTCCCGGAGCGTACATACAACGCGCCTACGCCCTTGGGGCCATAAATCTTGTGGGCGGAAATGGAGAGCAGATCGACGCCGAGAGACTCCACATCGAGCGGCAGCTTGCCGGCGGACTGAACCGCGTCGCAATGAAAATAAACGTTCGCTTCCCTGGCGACCCGGCCAATCTCTTCGATAGGCTGCACCGTGCCCAGCTCATTGTTGGCGTGCATCACGGTGATCAGCAGCGTCTCGGGCCGCAACGCGCGGCGAATGTCCTCAGGATCGACAATGCCCGACGGATTCACCGGGACGTAGCTAACATCCACGCCTCGCCGTTCGAGCTCCTCACAGGCATTGAGAACAGCGTGGTGTTCGATGGCCGTGGTGATTACATGTTTCTTCGATGTCGCATCCGGCACGACCCCGACCAAACCGCCGCTACGGATTCGCGCGCGGCGTCTACCGCGCTGCGCGCCCGCTGCCCGGCCGAATGAATCGAGCCCGCGTTGCCGAAATTCGCCGTGAAATAGGGCTCCATCGCTGACAAAACGAGCGGATCAACAGGTGTAGTGGCGTTGCAATCGAGGTAAACACGCATTCAGAGGGTTCCAGCTATCAGAATAGCGACTGCCTTCGGAGGGGTCAAGGACGGCGGGGTTCGACCAGGGGCGGCGGGCCGTTAACAGGGGCGATACTGCGGAAACAAGCTGCTGAAGTAAGCGGTGTCCTGCTGGCCCAGGTGATCGGTGGCGACCACGCTGGAGTGCTCGCCGCAGATCCTCAGAAAATGGTCTTCATACCCGCTACGAAATGCGGACTGCGGATACGCACAGTGAAGCGAGAACGAATTGGTGTGCGCTAAATCGTTCCACAAACGCTCCAGGGCCAAGGCGCCCGTTGCATTGCCCCGCTCCAGTAACAGCGCGACCATTTCCCCGAAGGCGACGACACCGGGATGTTCGCCCTCCGCCGCGACCCTGGCCCTCACGAGCACGTGCGTCATGATCTCGGAAAACAACGCGGCGTCCGGCAAATCGTTCAGCATGAATTGAGAAAGGGTTTCGGCAGCATCGAACTCGTTATATCGCCGCTTCAGCCTGGGATAATCGGTATCGAATCCCAAGGACTGCAGGCGCCGACGAAGACCCTCGCGATGGGCTTGCGTGGCAATCACGATAGCGGAATCCCCCCGGCCCAGAGCGCCGCCCAGCGTGCGGCTCAATTCATCGAGGAACGCAGCGTCGTCACTATAAAACTGTACGGAATGGTCATGGCGGCCATTCCTTACGCGAACCGGTAGTTTTGAGGTGCCTGGCGAAAACATAGAACCTCTTGCAAGCCGATAT
>JBEKTG010000339.1:0-4223 GCA_049516275.1 Candidatus Acidiferrales bacterium | reverse complement strand
GCGACCCTGCGCTGTTTTCAGCCTACGGGCGGTGGACGGCCCCGTCAACGTGCGCGTCGGGAGGCTTGTCGCAAAGGGAAAGCCTCGTATTTGCCGCGCGATAGCACCTGTGCTCAAATAGGTTCGCAATGACTCCTCCGGCCGATTCTGCCACGGGCGGCTTACAAGCCGTTTCTGCTCGTCTGCGAGCGCTGCCATCGGTTGACGATCTCCTCGGCCAGCCCGCCATCGTTGCGCTTGTCGAGAAGGCCGGGCGCGACATCGTTACGCGGTCCGCGCGAGGCGTTCTCGATGAGCTGCGCGCGGAGCTGAAAATCGCGCCTGCAAACAGTCCAAACGGTATCGATGACATTGCCGCCCGCATCACCGCTGCCGTCGAGGCGCAACTCGCTCCGTCGCTGCGCCGCGTGATCAATGCCACCGGTGTGATTCTGCACACCAATCTTGCCCGCGCGCCTCTGGCGCCGGGTGCGATTGCCGCAATGGCGGAAACCGCTGCGCGCTATTCGAATCTGGAGTACGACCTTGACCGCGGCGAGCGCGGCAAACGCGATGCGCACACCGCGGAACTGCTCGCCGAGCTTACCGGCGCGGAAGCCGCGATTATGGTGAACAACAACGCCGCTGCCGTGTTTCTGGTGCTGAACACGCTCGCCAAAGCCAGCGAAGTAATCGTCTCTCGAGGGGAGTTGATCGAGATCGGCGACGGGTTCCGCATCCCGGATATCATGTCGGAAAGCGGCGCGGTGCTGCGCGAAGTGGGCACCACGAACCGGACCTGCATCCGGGACTACGAAACCGCCATCAACGAGCGCACCCGGCTGCTCCTGCGCGTGCACCCTTCGAACTTCCGCATCACCGGATTTACCGAACGCCCCGCGCTCGAACAACTCGTCGCGCTCGGGCGTCGCAAACAGCTTCCGGTCTACGAAGATCTCGGCTCGGGCTGCCTCGCCGATCTTTCGGCAAGCGGCATCTCGGAGCCCATTGTACGGGCGAGCATTCAAGCGGGAGTTTCGGTTGTTTCCTTCAGCGGAGACAAATTGCTCGGCGGCCCGCAGGCGGGCATCATCGCGGGACAGAAAGAGCTTGTCGAGCGTATTCGGCGCAACCCGCTGTTTCGCGCGTTGCGCGTCGATAAACTCACGATTGCGGCGCTCGAAGTGACGCTCAAAGCCTATCTGCGCGGCGCGTTCGACGAAATTCCCGCGCTGCGTATGATCCGCATGTCCGCCGGTGAAATTGTCCGCCGCACGGTCCCATTCGCGGAGCGTTTGCGTGCTTCCCTGCCGGACGACGCCACGGTCGAAGTGAAGGAAGGATTTTCTGTGATCGGCGGCGGAGCCACACCCGATCAGAAGCTGCCCACGCAACTGATTTCCATCGTAAGCCAGCGCGTTTCACCTGCCGCACTCGAACAGCGGCTTCGCCAGCCGGAGAATGGAACGCCTGTGATCGCCCGCATCGAGAACGATCGGGTGCTGCTCGATCTCCGCACCGTATTCCCCGATGAAGAGGCCGCGCTCGCCGCAGCCCTGGCGTCCGCACTCCGCTAGGGGCGCTAAAGGCGATTGATGGCGCTCGCCACGCGCCCGGCGCCAAAGCCGTTGTCGATATTCACCACGCTGACGTTGGAAGCGCAGCTGTTCAGCATGGCGAGCAGCGCGGTAAGGCCGCCGAAGCTCGATCCGTAACCAGTGCTCGTGGGGACCGCGATCACCGGCGCCGAGACCAGGCCCGCCACGACGCTCGGCAGCGCTCCCTCCATCCCGGCCACGCATACGATCACGCGCGCCTCCGTCAGCCTCTGACGATGTTCCAGAAGGCGATGCAGGCCGGCGACGCCGACATCATAGATACTTTCCGTCTGATTCCCCATGGCCCGCGCGGTGACGAGCGCCTCTTCGGCCACAGGGATATCGCTCGTGCCCGCGCTCACGATCAGGATGAGACCCTTGCCGTGAATGGCATCGCTGCGCTGAATCAGGATCGTGCCGGATAATTCGTTAAATTCGGCGGGCTTCGCCTTGGCGGCTTTTTTTCCGGCTCCGTTCTTGCCGACGCCAATGTTCGCCACTTCCTTCACCGCGGCAAACACCGAGCGGTCAGCCCGCGTGATCAAGATGTTGTGCGAGCCGTTCGCACGGAGCATCCCGCGAACAATTTCCGCCACTTGTTTCGGAGTTTTCCCGCGAGCGTAGACGACCTCCGGAAATCCCTGGCGCAGCGAGCGGTGGTGATCGATCTTGGCGAAGCCAAGGTCTTCAAACGGCAAATTCCGCAGCCGCTCCACGGCATGCTCAACCGTAAACTGCCCGCCCTTGAACTCATCCAGAAATTTCCGAATCTCTTGCTCGTCCATAAGCCCTTTCACTCCGCTGCCCAACCCTAACGATTCTAGCATTCGCACGAACAGCGTTGCCGTCTCGCCGATGGGTGGTGGGCCAGTTTCCGGTCACCGCGCAACCAGGACTTTGGATCGATCTGTTAGTAAAAGCAGTCGTTTCGAATCCAAGATTGCTGCTATTGAAATCATGTGCTGCCGGATGCTCAACTGTGCGGGCTTCCCTGATCTCGTCGGCAAAGGTTCCCCATTACACTACGTTACTGAGGAACGTGTGAAATGAACCTACGCGCTAACCTGAGAGATGTCTTGAGAGTGCAGGAAAGATCGCGTGGCGAAGACGCGATGTCCCGAACACTCTCGTGCGGTAATCCAGTCCGTAACTCCCGAATAAACCGTGACTACGTTTTCAACGTGTCACTGGTGCCAAAAACTTGTCCAGAGTGATTTGTTGATTCGAAATGGCTTATCAAACAGGTTTCTGGGGAGTCAGATTAGCGTCTATATGAAGTAGTGCTTTACTTGTCCGAGTAGGGCAAAGTGCGGTTTGCACGCGGGGCAGTCCGTAATCCCCACTCCACAACGGGTTGCCCCGACGGCCTTTTACGCTGCGCCAGTTTGCTCCTTCGTCTGGTTCGCCAATTCCAGTCTTTTCCCAGGGCCATATGCCGTGGCGCCTCCTTTCGCAAGGAGGCGCAATTCAGCTTCGGGCACAACGAATTTCGCAGTGCCACAATCCAAGCAGACAACCAGTTCCGGGAACACCCAAGCAATGGGTTCGTGAATGTTCTTCAGTCCGGGGCGGTGGAGGTCCATTTCCCCGATGAACTTGTCTTGGTTAACTGATCCGCACGAAGTGCATGGCATACCCACCTCCAATCAGAAGTCCCGACCAGATTTCTGGCGGATACTATCATTAGACGTCGTCGAGCAGCAAACTTTCTGCGGGTATTAACCAACTTGCAATCTTCCTTCTTAAAATGGCTTGCCTGCTAAGCCCCGGTCCGGTAAGTCGAATTTATCGGACAAATGGTGGGCCAGTAACTTCAAAAGTCCGGCAAGCGCGTTGTCTTCATTTTCAGTATAAAGTATGGCCGCAATGTACGTGCGAAAGCGAGTAATTCTCATTGGGGCTAGCTTTGTCTACCGTTCAACATGTCCCAGGCTAATCTGCACTGTGGTCCTTTGGCACCGGAGGAAATTAAATACGGGGCTTGTGAATTAACAAGGCGTTGTTATACGCTTTTCAGCCCCTGCAACCAAAAGGAAGCACTTGTTGCCAGTAATTCGCATTCTCGTAGCAGATGATTACGAAGACTGGCGACGCCAAGTCCGTTTGCTGCTTCGAGTACATCCAGAATGGCAAGTCATCTGCGAAGTGTCGGATGGATTGGAAGCCGTTCAGAAGTCCGAAGAACTCGGGCCGGACTTGATCCTGCTGGACATCGGTCTCCCAGGACTGAATGGAATCGAAGCCGCCCGGCGGATACGACAACTCTCTCCCAACTCCAGGATCGTCTTCCTGAGCGCGGACAATTCCCTGGATGTGGTGCAGGTCGCTTTGAGCACGGGCGCTCAGGGTTACGTCTATAAGACACGCGCCTCCAATGACCTGCTGCCTGCTATCGACGCGGTTCTGCGGGGTAAACAATTTGTGACCGCCATGCTAGGAGGCTATAGGTTCACCGGTACCCCAGGAGAAAAAGTCTCTCACCGCCATGAGGTTCAATTCTATTCTGACGATGCAGTCTTTCTGGATAGCTTTACCCGTTTTATCGCAGCCGCTCTGGAAAGCGGTGATGTGGCTATCGTTGCCGCTACCAAGTCGCACCGGGATAGTCTTGTCCAGAAATTGAAGGCACAGGGCTTGGGTGTTGAG
>JBEKTG010000338.1:0-4234 GCA_049516275.1 Candidatus Acidiferrales bacterium | reverse complement strand
CGCTTGCAGAAGCCGTTGACGATCATCGACACGGCGTCTTCGGCCTTCAGCCCGCGCTGACGCAGGTAGAACAGCTGATCCTCGCCGATTTTCGACGTGGAAGCCTCGTGCTCCATACGCGCCGTGGAATTCTTCACCTCGATGTACGGGAACGTATGCGCGCCGCATTTATCTCCGATCAGCAGCGAATCGCACTGGGTGTAGTTCCGCGCGTCGACGGCGTCTTTCAGGATTTTCACCTCGCCGCGGTAGGTGTTCTGCCCGTGGCCGGCGGAAATTCCCTTGGAAACAATCGTGCTGCGCGTGTTCTTACCGAGGTGGATCATCTTGGTGCCGGTGTCGGCCTGCTGGTAATTGTTGGTGAGCGCGACGGAATAGAACTCTCCGATCGAATTGTCGCCCTGCAGAATGCAGCTGGGATATTTCCAGGTGATCGCGGAACCGGTCTCCACCTGCGTCCACGAAATCTTGGAATTTCTGCCGAGGCACTTGCCGCGCTTGGTGACGAAATTGTAGATTCCGCCTTTTCCGTTCTTGTCGCCGGGATACCAGTTCTGCACCGTGGAATATTTGATCTGCGCGTCGTCGAGCGCAATCAGCTCGACCACCGCCGCGTGCAGCTGGTTCTCATCGCGAATCGGCGCCGTACAGCCTTCGAGATAGCTCACGGAGGCGCCTTCGTCGGCGACGATCAGGGTGCGTTCGAACTGTCCCGTTTCCGCCGCGTTGATGCGGAAGTAGGTGGAAAGCTCCATCGGGCAGCGGACGCCCTTCGGGACGTATACGAACGAGCCGTCGGTGAACACGGCGGCGTTCAACGTGGCGAAGAAGTTGTCGGTGTAGGGCACCACGGAGCCGAGATATTTTTTCACCAGATCGGGATGCTTCTGTACCGCTTCGCTGAACGAACAGAAGATCACGCCTGCTTCGGCAAGCTTCGCTTTAAACGTGGTGGCCACGGAAACGCTGTCGAACACCGCGTCCACGGCAACACCGGCGAGCATTTTCTGTTCCTCGAGCGGGATGCCCAGTTTTTCGTAGGTGCGGCGAATCTCGGGATCGAGTTCGTCGAGGTTCTTCAGGCTGGGCTTCTGCTTGGGCGCGGAGTAATACACGATGTTCTGGTAATCGATCGGCGGGTACTTGATGTTCGCCCACTTCGGTTCCGCGTCCGACTGCTGCAGCGTCACCCAATGCCGGTACGCCTTCAGCCTCCACTGCAGCATGAAGTCGGGCTCGTTCTTTTTGGCCGAGATGAAGCGGATGATGTCTTCATTCAGGCCCTTGGGCGCGCGGTCTTCGTTGATGTCGGTAACGAAGCCCCATTTGTACTCCTGCTGCGCCAACTCACGAATTGTGTCGGTATTCGAGCTCATTGGATACTCCCGGATGCGATCATGGGCACCAGCCTGCCCCGCGCGTCTTTGATGCTGGTAAGGTGCAACGGTTGCACCAGGTCGGAAAGCGTGATTTTCTCGAGCACGCCTCGCACAGCCTGGTTGATGATTCGCTGGTTGCTCTTGATGGGGCAGCTCAACTCCAAATTGCATGCCCCCAAAACGTCCGTACTGCACTCTGTGAGGGCCATGGGGCCCTCGATGGCCGCAATAATATCGATCACCGAAATCTGGTCTGCCGCCCTGGCCAGCATGTAGCCGCCCTTGGTTCCGCGATGCGAGATAAGCAGCCCGCTTTGCGACAGTTCCTTAAGCAGCTTGCTCACCGTCGAGGGAGGCAGCTTGGACTCAACCGCCAAATCGCGGGCGGTGCGCTGGGGGAGGGAAGACTCACTACGGGCGATGCAAGTCATCAGCACCAGCCCGTAATCCGTTAATTTGCCAAGCTTTACCATTAGCCGCTCGCCGCATCCTATATAGCACTGATTCAGTCCGATATCGATTCTAGCAGCCGCCCAAACCTCTTGCAAGCTTATAAGAGCTTTGGTGGTGGGTCAGCTTCCGGCAGGCCGACTAATCAGATGGACTTGCAGTGACCAAACACCTCCTTTGCTGGGTGTGACCTTCTCTTCGAGTGTTATGATTCGCTTCCGTGGTGACGTTGAGTGAAATTCTTTCTAAACAGTGAAGCGGCAAACTGGTGCAAGGCTGCACCGAGGTCCTTAGCTCTGCTCGGGGAAGTCTCACCCTCTTTCGGCGGGCTGGTCACCCACGGCATCAAGTCTGAAGTGCCTTCGTCTTACACGGTCGTTATTCAACTCCTGAATCGTTTGTTGACAGTACCGACAGAAGGAGGTTTTGAGGGTGGGCTGGTTTGGCAGTTGAATTGGTGGAGCGAAAAAGAGTCTGAGCAGGTCGCCTTGAACATTATCAATAGAGTGCGTCAAGGCTACGGTGAAAGCAGGTCTCTCGAGGACTCTCCTGCTTACCTCTTTGAGAGCTGTGAACTGTGTGACGCTATTACATTTCTGATTCACCCGCTTTTAAACGCGTGGGCAGCTCAGTTCGTGGCTGCAAACGGACAATACTTCTTGACGGCAACGGTCAGCGGTTATTTATATTTCGTCGCACGCGACAACAAGATCGTCGAAAGAGTGCTTGAAAACACCGCAGGATGGAAGCCACGGCGGGAAATCCCTGGCCGTCTCAAACAGGACAACAGTATCGTATCGGCAAGTCCCGATTAACGCGCAACCGGAGACTGAAGCTTTCGCGCGGTCGCCTAGCGATTAGCCGTCGGTGAAGAGGGCGGCGCGGGGCTGTCCTTTGGCGAGCGGCAGGGGCTCGAGCGATTCGCTGAAGTTGCTGGTCCAGCGCCAGAGGGCGACTTCGGGCATGTCCTCGAAATGTTCGCGGATGTAGTTATGGTGCTCGAATAGCTTCCTGTTCATCAGGTCGACGATGTCGGTATGTTTCGCGCGAATCTCCGGCACGTATTTCAGGGCGTCCAGCACGAGGTGATACCGGCTGATCTTGTTGCGGACCACCATATCGAACGGCGTGGTTGTCGAACCCCTGTCGAGGAAGCCTCGCACGTGAAAGCGAGCCTCGTTCGGCCGCCCGTGGATCATGCTGTGAATCGCCCAGCGGTAACCGTGGTAGGCGAAGATTACCGGCGCGGCCGGCGTGAATAGCGCCTCGAAGGAAAGCGCGTCCATCCCGTGAGGATGCTCGTCCGGGCTCATCAGAACGGTCAGGTCAACGATATTGACCAGCCGCACTTTGATCTCCGGAATGTACTTCTGCAGCAGCCAGGAAGCCGCCACCGTCTCGAGCGTGGGAACGTCGCCGACGCAAGCGAGAATCACATCGGGAACGCCATCGCCGGCACTGTCATTGCTGGCGAATTTCCATCGTGACGCGCCGCGCGAGCAGTGCTCGATGGCTTCCTGCATATTTAGCCACTGCAGCTGCGGCTGCTTCCCGCAGGTGACCAGATTCAGATAATTTCGCGTGCGCAGGCAATGATCGAACGTGCTGAGCAGCGTGTTCGCGTCGGGAGGGTAATAGACGCGGATGACGGTGCTCCGTCGTGAGAGGGCGCCATCGACAAAACCCGGCGCCTGATGGCTGAATCCATTGTGATCGTTGCGCCAGCAATGGCTGGTGAGGAAAATATTGAGCGATGCAACCGGCCGCCGCCAGGGAAGCTCCTCGCACTGCTCGAGCCACTTTCCGTGTTGCGTAAGCATGGAATCGACCACCTGCGCGAAGCCTTCATAGGTGGTCCATACGCCGTGGCGTCCCGTGAGCAGATAGCCTTCCAGCCAGCCCTCACAGCAGTGTTCGCTGAGCACTTCCATTACGCGGCCGGTGGGGCTCACGTGATCGTCGATGGAAATCGTTTCCGCCATGCTGCACCGGTCGGTGGCGTCAAATACCGCATTCAGGCGGTTGGAATTGGTTTCGTCGGGGCAAAACAGGCGGAAGTTATCCGGATTGCATTTGATCACGTCGCGAAAGTATTCGCCCAGCTTGCGCGGCGCCTCGGCGATCACGCACCCGGACTCGGGAACTTCCAGCGCGTAATTCTCGAAGTCGGGCAGCGACAGCGCGTTCAGGAGACGGCCGCCGTTCGCCACGGGATTCGCTCCCATGCGCAGCGCTCCCTGCGGCGCGATCGCCTGCAAGGCGGGGTCGAAATTCCCTTCCGCGTCGAAGAGCTTCTCCGGCTGGTAGCTTCTCATCCACTCTTCCAGAAGCTTGAGGTGCGCCGGGCTCTCGCGCACGGTCGCGAGCGGAACCTGGTGCGCGCGGAAAGTGCCTTCGATGGGGAG
>JBEKTG010000337.1:0-4237 GCA_049516275.1 Candidatus Acidiferrales bacterium | reverse complement strand
TCGTCGCGAATGTCGGCGATGCCGTCGATTTTTTTGTCCTGGATGAGGTCGGCGATGTGCTCGATGAGGCGCGCCTTGTTGACCTGGTAGGGCAGTTCGGTGACGACGATGTCCTGGCGGTCTTTGCCGCGCTGCTCGATGGCGGCCTTGGCGCGCACCTGGAACGAGCCGCGCCCGGTTTTGTAGGCCTGCTCGATTCCTTCGCGGCCGTAGATGTAGCCGCCTGTTGGAAAATCAGGGCCGGGGACGAGCTTCATGATCGTCTTCAGGCTGGACTCCGGCTCCTGAATCATCAGGATGGCGGCTTCGACGACTTCCTTCAGGTTGTGCGGCGGAATATTGGTGGCCATGCCGACAGCGATGCCGGTGGAGCCGTTGACGAGAAGGCTGGGAATGCGCGTGGGGAGAACGACGGGTTCGTGTTCGCTCTCGTCGAAGTTGGGGATGAAATCGACGGTTTCCTTTTCGATGTCGGCGAGCATTTCCTCGGCGATCTTCGAAAGGCGCGCTTCGGTGTACCGCATGGCGGCCGGCGGATCGCCGTCGACGGAGCCGAAGTTTCCCTGGCCGTCGACGAGCGGGTAGCGCATGTTGAAATCCTGCGCGAGGCGGACGAGGGCGTCGTAGACAGGCGTGTCGCCGTGGGGATGGTACTTGCCGAGGACTTCGCCGACGATCTTGGCGCACTTGCGGTAGGGCTTGGTGGAGGTGAGCCCGAGCTCGTACATGCCGAAGAGAATGCGGCGGTGCACGGGCTTCAAGCCGTCGCGCACGTCTGGCAGGGCGCGCCCGATGATCACGCTCATGGCGTAATCGAGATACGACTTCTTCATTTCGGATTCGATATCGACGGGAGTCAATATCGACTGATTTGGTTCGTCCGCCATTGCGCCCCTCAGTTCGTCGTTGGTAGTAATTTCGCTCTACAAAATTCGTTACGGCCGGGTGCTATCTTTTGCCGGTGCTTCGCTGCTATCCGCGCGAAAGCCGAGCATGTTTGACCGCGGCTTCAAGATCAAAAAGATCGCGGCGATCAGAATGATCTCGACCGCTAACCGCGCAAGACCCAAGTAGAAAGCTGTTCGCCAGAAGTCGGCTGATGACCGATCGGTCGCAATTGCCGCGTGCCACTTCCGGTAATTCCGAATCATTTCCGGAACGAGCGGCGCCACCATGAAGAGCGCGGTGCCACAGAGCCACCAGCGGCCTATGTTCAGCCAGCGAAGGCCACGTTGCTGCGAATCGTTTCGAACGTTCCAGCCCTCCTGCCAGCCGGGCGTTCCAAGGAGAGACCACGAAAGGCAAAATCCCTCAGATGTCCAGGTTGACCACGTCGAGGGCGTTTTCCTCGATGAATTTGCGGCGCTGCTCGACGTTTTCGCCCATCAGCGTGGAGAAGATTTGCTCGGCAGCCACGGCGTCTTCCAGGCGCACCTTGAGCAGCGTGCGCGTTTCGGCGTTCATGGTGGTTGCCCAGAGCTGATCGGGATTCATTTCGCCCAGGCCCTTGAAACGCGTGATGGTGAATTCTTTTTTCGCGTCTTCGAGCACGTAATTCAATAGAGCGGTGGCGCTATCTTTCGTTACCTTGTCGCCGTTTTCGGCGATGGTGAAAGGCGGCTTGTCGAGCGATTCGATGGACTGATACAGGGTGCGGAGACGCTTGTACTCGGCACCGCCGGCCAGGGCCCAGTTGACGCGGCGTTCCGAACCATTCGTCAGCACGAGTTCGTGCAGGCTGTGTTCTTCGTCGAAGGCTAGCTTGGGCTCGAGGTTGAGCTTGGCCTTTTCGATGGCTTTGATCAGGTCCTGGAGCTTTTTCTTGTCGGCGAAGTCGGTCTTCTTGTCGAGTTCGGCGGCGGCTAGCAGTTCGACTAGCTTGGGGTCGCGCAGGCGCCTGGCCATCTTGGCCGCTACCTGGTCGAATTCCTGGATGTTGAGCAGGAACTGCGTCAACGGGCCGCCTTCGAGCGCCTCGCCGCTTTTGCCCTTCACTACGTGTTCTTCTGTGGCACGCTTCATCAGCTCGCGGGAGAATTCGCGTTCGTCGCGGATGTAGCGGTCCATCTTGCCGCGCTTCACGCGGTAGAGCGGGGGCTGGGCGATGTAGATATTTCCGCGGTCGATCAGCTCGCGCATGTGGCGGAAGAAGAAGGTGAGCAGCAGGGTGCGAATGTGGCTGCCGTCGACGTCCGCGTCGGTCATCAGAATGATTTTGTGGTAGCGCAACTTGTTGGCGTCGAAATCTTCCTTGCCGATGCCGGTGCCGAGAGCCGTGATGATGCAGCGGATTTCCTCGTGGCCGAGCATTTTGTCGTAGCGGGCCTTCTCGACGTTGAGGATTTTGCCCTTTAGCGGCAAGATGGCCTGGTAGCGGCGGTCGCGCCCGCCCTTGGCGGAGCCGCCGGCGGACTCTCCCTCGACGAGGAACAGCTCGCAGCGCGCGGGATCGCGTTCCTGGCAATCGGCCAGCTTGCCGGGCAGGCCGCTCGAATCGAGAGCGGACTTGCGGCGGGTGAGCTCGCGGGCCTTGCGGGCGGCTTCGCGGGCGCGAGCCGCGTCGATGCACTTGCCGATGATCTTGCGGGCGATCGAGGAATGCTTGTCGAAATACTCGCCCAGCTTTTCGTTCACGAGCGATTCGACGTTGCCTTTGATGTCGCTATTGAGCTTGCCTTTGGTCTGGCCTTCGAACTGGGGCTGCGGAAGCTTGACGGAGATCACGGCAACGAGACCTTCGCGCACGTCGTCGCCATTGATGGTGACTTCGTCCTTCTGCTCCTTGAGCATGCCGGCTGAGTTTGCGTAATAGTTGATGGTGCGGGTGAGCGCGGAGCGGAAGCCGGAAAGGTGTGTGCCGCCGTCGACGGTGTTGATGGTGTTGGCGAAGGCAAAAATGTTTTCGGCGTAGCTGTCGTTATATTGCAGGGCGATTTCGATATCCACCTGATCGCGCTTACCCTCGATGTAAATGGGGGAGTCGGAAAGTGTCTGTTTGCCGCGGTTCAGGTGCTTAACGAATTCGGCGATGCCGCCGGTGAAGCGAAACTCGGCGTTCTTGCCGTTGCGCTCATCGGCCAGCGTGATTTTCAGGCCTTTGTTCAGGAAGGCCAGCTCGCGGAGGCGTTGCGAAAGCGTGTCGAAACTATAGGCGATGGTTGTGAAAATCGACGGATCGGCATGGAAGGTGATTTTTGTGCCGGTCTTTTTCGTCTTGCCGGAAGCCTTGAGCTTCGACGTGGGATTGCCCTTTTCGTAAGTCTGCTCCCAGACTTCGCCATCGCGCCAGATTTCCAGTTCCAGCCAGTCGGAGAGCGCGTTGACCACAGAAACGCCGACGCCGTGCAAGCCGCCGGAAACTTTATAGGTATCACTGTCAAATTTGCCGCCGGCGTGCAGGACGGTCATCACGACTTCGGCGGCGGGCTTCTTCTCGGTGGCGTGCATGTCGACGGGAATGCCGCGGCCGTTGTCAATTACGGTGACGCTGTTGTCTTCGTGCACGGTGACATTGATCTCGTCGCAATATCCGGCCATGGCTTCGTCGACGGAATTATCGGCGACTTCCCATACCAGGTGGTGCAGGCCCATCTCGCCCGTGGAACCGATGTACATGGCAGGGCGCTTGCGGACGGCCTCAAGCCCCGCGAGGACTTTGATGGAAGTGGCGTCGTACTTGTGCCCAGCACCCTTTGCAGCCGGATTCTCTTTGTCACCCATGAATCGTGCGTCTCCTCAGTTCGGTGCAGCGTGCTCCGTCGATGGCCGGCGAATGTTTTGACGAATTTAAATTTGGCGAATCAGTTTTTACAATCAGCTTTTACGATCAGTTTTCGGGAAGGCTGTCGCGCGGATGTGCTCGAACCTGCCTTGCCCATTGGCCCCGTCTCGCTCACGTTCGAGCTGGGACTCGAAGGGTGTCTCCCGCTCCATCCCGCCCCATTCCGAAATTTCGGTGAGGCGCGGCGCAGCGTGTTTCTCTCCGATTTACGAAGAGTAGTTTCTGTTCCGCTCGCCGGTTTTATGAGCCTTCGTTCTGACGCGAACGCTCGCGGCGAGGCCTAAATTCGTGCCGATCAGATGCTGTTCAGATACTATTCTGCGGGGTTCCAGAACAACTTAATTTTACTGGAACGAATGCATTTTAACAAGGTTATTGTGTGGTTTGTGGTGCGTGTATCTTTATTTTTATCAGCGACTTATGGTTATTTTAGAGGGGTCAAATGCGCATGGGCAT